>JACREU010000007.1 GCA_016212705.1 Deltaproteobacteria bacterium | reverse complement strand
GAGCGGAGGCTTTCTCCCCTCCATCACCCTCGGCTGAACGGATGAGGTGTGCGTGCGGAGGAGCACATCTCCGGCTACGAAGAATGTGTCCTGCATGTCCCTCGCGGGATGGTCCGGAGGGAAGTTCAGGGCCTCGAAGTTGTAGTAGTCGAGCTCTACCTCTGGCCCCATCGCTATGTCGAAACCGAGACCGAGGAATATGTCCTCGATCTCGTCCATTACCTGCGTCACCGGGTGGAGCCTGCCCGAAGGCGAACGCCTTCCCGGAAGAGTTATATCGACGCGCTCCTTTTTAAGCTTCTCTTCCTTTTCGCCTGACTTGAAGCCTTCGAGGAGACGGTCTATCTCGGTCTCTATCCCGGTCTTGACCCTGTTTATCGCCTCACCCGCGCTTTTGCGCTCTTCGGGCGGAAGCGTCCCGAGTCCCTTTAAAAGAGAGGCTATCTCGCCCTTCCGGCCTACATACTTTCCCTTGACCTGAAGGACGAGGTCCGGCGTGGAGGCAGCCTTAAGCTCCTCCCGCGCCTCTTTTAAAAGTTCCTCGAGTCCTCGGATCATGCCGCAAGGCTGGTCTTGGCTACCGTTACTATCTTCGAGAACCCGGCAGGATCGTGCACGGCGAGATCGGCGAGCGCCTTCCTGTCGAGCTCGACATTGGCCTTCAGGAGCCCGTTTACGAGCCTGCTGTAGGTGATGTCGTTCATCCTGGCGGCGGCGTTTATCCTCGCTATCCAGAGAGACCTTATCTCTCTCTTCTTGCGCTTCCTGTCGCCGAACGCGTAGGCGTTGGCCCTGTCGACGGCCTCGGTGGCTACCCTGTAGAGCTTGGACTTTCCGGCCCTGAAGCCCTTCGCGGCTTTTAGTACCTTCTTCCTCTTCTTCTTGGCGTTTACGCCTCTTTTTACCCTCGGCATATTACTGCTCCTTTTCTGTTCTCAACTCTTCTGTCGATTGTAAAACAAATACAACCCTACCCGTAGGGGATGAGCTTCTTTATCGAGGCCGCGTGCGTGTCGGATATGAGCCCGGCCTTCCTGAGGACCCTCTTCGACTTCTTGGCCTTGGAGGTGAGTATGTGCCTCATCCCGGCCTTGCTTCTCTTTACCTTGCCGGTGCCGGTTATCTTGAACCTTTTAGCGGCCCCTTTGTTTGTCTTG
>JACREU010000022.1 GCA_016212705.1 Deltaproteobacteria bacterium | reverse complement strand
CATGTTGCCGGGCGCGCCCTCGACGATGATGCAGGCGATCTTTTCCGGTCCCTTCTCGAATATCGCCCTCACCGAGTCGAGGTCGTTGAATGTCGCGGTGTAGGTATGCTTCGCGAGGTCCTGCGGCACGCCGGGGCTGTCCGGCACGCCGAGGGTAGCCGCGCCTGAGCCTGCCTTCACAAGGAGGCTGTCGGCGTGGCCGTGGTAACAACCCTCGAACTTCAATATCCCGTCGCGCTTCGTGTATGCGCGGGCTAGCCTTATCGCGCTCATCGTGGCTTCAGTCCCGGAGCTTACGAACCTGACCATGTCCATGGACGGAAATGCCTTGAGCGTAAGCCCTGCAAGGGTCACTTCCAATTCTGTCGGCGCGCCGTAGCTCGTCCCCTTATCTAACGCCTTCTTCAGGGCCGCCGTGACTTTCGGGTGCGCGTGACCGAGGATCATCGGCCCCCAGGAGCCGATGTAATCGATGTACTCGTTCCCGTCCGCGTCGTATATCTTCGAGCCCTTTGCCCTTGAGATGAATAGCGGGCCGCCTCCGACGGCCTTGAAGGCCCTCACAGGGCTGTTTACGCCGCCAGGGATTACCTTTACCGCGCTTTTGAGCAGTTTAGCCGATTTTCCTGTACCCATACGGATGCTCCTTGCAAGACTGATTTTGCAATATCCTACATAAGGGCCACGGCCGTGTCAATCCCTTATTTGAAGGGGTTCAGACGGTTATCAAAGGCCCGGAGTTATGAGACGGCATGTCCGGTCATTTTGAACTTAACACCCCTGTAACATGGCTGTAACATCCCTCTGTTACTCATTAAAGATAACATCAAGGAGAAAAAAGGAGAAGATATGAGAAAGATACTGACACTGACAGCCTTCGCGCTATGTCTTGCCATCGGGACCGCGCACGCCGAAGACCTTATAACAGGGGCTGGAGCGACGTTCCCGTATCCCCTGTACTCCAAGTGGGCGTACGAGTACCAGAAAAAGACCGGGGCGCGCATAAACTACCAGTCCATAGGGTCCGGCGGCGGCATAAAGCAGATAAAGGCCAAGACAGTGGACTTCGGCGCGAGCGACGCGCCGCTTAAGGCCGATGAGCTAAACGCCGGAGACCTCGTACAGTTCCCCATGGCGATAGGCGGGGTCGTACCGGTAGTGAATATAAAGGGTGTGGCGCCGGGCCAGCTCAAACTCACGGGCGAAGTCCTCGCCGATATCTACCTCGGCAAGATTGCGAAGTGGAACGATAAGAAGATAGCGGAGGGCAACCCAGGTGTTGCCCTCCCCGACGACAACATAACCGTCGTCCACCGTTCCGACGGTAGCGGCACCACATGGATATTCTCCAACTACCTCGATAAGGCCAGCAAGGCGTGGCGCGACGCGGTAGGCTTCGGCACCGCCGTAAGCTGGCCCGCGGGTGTGGGCGGCAAGGGCAACGAAGGGGTAGCCACCTACGTCAAAAGGATAAAGAACACGATCGGATACGTCGAGTACGCCTACGCCCTCCAGAACAAGCTCGTGCACGTCCAGCTCCAGAACAGGGAAAAGACCTTCGTCACGCCCACGATGGAATCCTTCGCCGCCGCGGCCTCGGGCGCTAACTGGAAAGGCACCCCTGGATACGCCGTGGTGTTGACCGACCAGCCCGGAAAGAACGCCTGGCCCATAGCAGGGGCGACCTTCATCCTCGTCCATAAAAGACCCGAGAAGTGCGATAACGCGAGGGCGGTACTCTCTTTCTTCGACTGGTCCTACAGGAACGGCGCCGAGATGGCCAAGGCCCTCGACTATGTACCCATCCCGAAGAACGTCTCGGACATCATGGAAGAGACCTGGAAAAAGGAGATATCCTGCGGGGGACAACCCCTCTGGAAATAGCGGGGACTTTAGTGGTTGTCCGTATTCGGGGTTTATATTATAATCTGCGCACAATCCGATGCCTGTAATCGACAGACATAAGGCCGACAAGGCCGGGGACGCCCTGTTCAAGGGCGTCTCTTATTTCTTCGCGCTCCTTGTGATCGTGTTGATGGCGCTCATCTTCGTCGTCCTCTTCAAGGAGTCGCTCCTCTCCATCAGGGCCTTCGGCTTCAAGTTTATCTATACTTCCGTCTGGGACCCGGTAGCCGGGGAGTTCGGGGCCCTGCCCGCGATATGGGGGACGATCGTCTCGTCTATCATAGCGATAGTCATAGCCGTGCCGGTCTCTCTCGGCATAGCGATATTCCTGACCGAGATGGCCCCTAAGGGGCTCAAAGGCCCGATAGGCACGGCGATAGAGCTCCTCGCGTCCATACCTTCGATAATATACGGGATGTGGGGGCTCTTCATATTCGCCCCGCTCCTCTCGGAATATGTAGAGCCGTATATGGTCGATTACCTCGGCTTCATCCCGCTCTTTAACGGCGCGCCGCTGGGCATAGGCATGCTCCCGGCCGGCTTCATACTCGCGATAATGATAATCCCCTTTATCTCGTCCGTATCGAGGGATATATTCCAGATGGTCCCGCCGATACTCAAGGAATCCGGCTACGGCGTAGGCGCGACCAGGTGGGAGGTCATAAGGAAAGTAGTGCTCCCGTACACGCGCTCGGGTATAATAGGGGCGGTGATACTCGGGCTCGGCAGGGCCCTCGGGGAGACGATGGCCGTCACCTTCCTCATAGGTAACTCGCACAGGATAAGCCTTGCGCTCCTCGACCCGGCGACGTCCATATCCGCGACCCTGGCCAACGAGTTCACCGAGGCTGTCGAGGACCTGTATTTATCGAGCCTCGTGGAGCTCGGGCTGATACTCTTTGTGATAACGTTCATAGTGCTGGCCCTGGCGAAGCTCCTCATCGGCAGGTTCTCCTACAAGGGCGGGAATCTTTAGATGGACGCTCAATCCTTCCATTACATGCGGCGGAAATTCTACAACCTGCTCGCGCTCTCCGTCTCGGTCCTCTCGGCCGGGTTCGGGATATTCTTCCTCTTCTGGATACTGAAGGACGTGATATCATTCGGCCTGCCCGCCTTGAACGGGTCGTTTTTTACGGAGCTACCCGCGCCTCCGGGGGCCGAGGGCGGCGGGCTCGCCAACGCCATATTCGGGACGATACTCATTACGGTCGTCGCGACCGTAATAGGCGTGCCCTCCGGTATACTCGCCGGGACGTATCTTTCAGAGTACGGCAGGAAGAGCAGGGTCGCCTCGGTCGTCCGGTTCGTATCCGACATACTCGTGAGCGCGCCTTCGATCGTCGTCGGCGTCTTTGTCTACGCGCTTCTGGTCAAGCCCTTCGGCGGGTTCTCGGCTATCGCCGGAGCGGTCGCGCTCTCGATCATCATGCTCCCCGTCGTCATAAGGACGTCTGAGGAGATGCTGAAACTCGTGCCGGACGCCACGCGCGAGGCGGCGCTCGCACTCGGCGCGCCGCACTGGAAGGTGACGGTCCACGTCGTATACAGGGGGGCGCTTCGCGGCATAACGACCGGCGTGATGCTCGCCGTCGCGAGGGTCTCCGGAGAGACGGCCCCGCTCCTCTTCACGTCGTTCAACAATTCCTTCTGGAATTTTGACATGAGCGAGCCTACGGCGACGCTCACCGTCACAATATTCAATTACGCGATGGGGCCCTACGAGGACTGGCACCAGAAGGCGTGGGGCGGGGCGTTCCTCATAACGGCGATAGTGCTTTGCGTAACGCTTCTTTCAAGACTCATAGTGAGGAGAAAGGCCGCTTGACGGACAAGATAAAGATAAAAGACCTGAACTTCCATTACGGGGCGAAGCAGGCGTTGAAAAACATAAACCTCTCCGTGAAGGAGAAGGAGATAACGGCGCTTATCGGCCCATCGGGGTGCGGGAAGACGACGTTCCTCAGGTGTCTTAACAGGATGCACGATCTCTACCCGGGGAACCGCTACGAGGGCGAGATAATAATAGACGGGAAGAACATCCTGGAAAAGGGGCTTGACCTCATTAAACTGAGGTCAAGGGTCGGGATGGTCTTCCAGAAGCCGACGCCGTTCCCGATGTCCATGTTCGAGAACGTCGCCTTCGGCGTCAAACTCATGGGCATAAGGAAAAAGAAGGAGATATCCGAGCGGGTGGAGAAGGCCTTAAGGGACTCCGCCCTCTGGGACGAGATAAAGGACAGGCTGAACGAGCCGGCGCTCTCGCTCTCGGGCGGCCAGCAACAGAGGCTCTGCATAGCGAGGGCCGTGGCCGTGGAGCCCGAGGTGATTTTGATGGACGAGCCGTGCTCGGCGCTCGATCCCGTGGCCACCGCGAAGATAGAGGACCTCATGACGGACCTTAAGAAGTACTACACGGTCGTCATCGTCACGCACAACATGCAGCAGGCCGCGAGGGTCTCGGAGTACACGGGGTTTTTCATGCTCGGCGAGGTCGTCGAGTTCGACTTTACCCAGAAGATATTTACGGCCCCCGCCAACAAGCTTACTGAAGACTACATTACCGGAAGGTTCGGGTAGTTTTTTATTTCAAGGCTACCTCAAGGAGGAGAGATGACGCGCGAGGCGTATCACAAGGCCCTTAAGGAACTGCAGGACGAGGTTTTGAAGATGTCAGCCCTGGTCGGCACGGCGATAAAGGAATCGATGGAGGCTCTCAAAGCCCGCGACGTGGAGAAGTCCAGGCGGATAGTCAAGAACGACATGCAGATAAACAGGATGCGCTTCGACATTGAGGAAAAGTGCATCCGCCTGATAGCCACCCAACAGCCGATGGCCGTGGACTTGAGGGTTTTGGCCTCCATCATAAACGTCATAACCGACCTTGAGCGCATAGGCGACCATGCCGAGGGGATAGCCAAGATTAGCGTCTCCATCGGGGACGAGCCCCTTGTGAAGCCTCTTATCGACATGCCGGTAATGGCCGGGAAGGCGCTCTCCATGCTCCAGAGGTGCATGGCCGCGTTTGTGGCGAGGGACGCCGAGGCCGCGAAGAAGATATGCAACGAGGACGACGAGGTGGATTTACTCTATGACACCATCTACAACGAGCTCGTCCTCCTAATGGTGCAGGACCCGAAGATAATAAAGGACGCGACTTACCTCATCTGGGCCGCGCACAACATCGAGAGGATGGCCGACAGGGTCACGAACATCGCCGAGAGGGTCGTCTACATGGCGACGGGGAAGATGGAGGAGATGAACGTCTCGAAGTATTGAGGTTCTGCGGTTTTAAAAGTCCTCCTCCCCCTTTTTAAAGGGGGATTGAGGGTGATTGAAAAAGAGCGCCTTTTGTATAATCTCCCCATGCCCCTCTTTGGAAAAGAGGGGTTCAGCTCCTATCGAAAGAAAGAATAAGCCCTCACGGCACGAGTATTATCTTCCCGTGCGCGCTCTTCTCCATTATCTCGTGATGGGCCCTTGCCGCGTCCTTAAGCGGCAACTCCCGCCCGACGACCGGACAAAGCGACCCGTTCTCGAATCCAGCCATAAGCCCCGCGTGTATGGAGGCGAGGTCCATGTCATCCGCGTTGAAGAGCGACATGCCTCTGATGTCCAAGTCCCGTGACATCGCGTCCCTCGGGTCTACTTCGACGGTTCCTCTCGACCCGACGACAACTACCCTGCCGTGCTTGGCCAAAAATTCAAGGTCCGCGCCGAGGTTCGCGTTCGCGAGGAACTCGATTATGAGGTTTATGCCGTTCTTCGCAAAGGCGGACGCCGCCTTTAGATGCCCTTCATCCTTGTGGTTGACGACAAAGTGCGCGCCTTCCTTCAAGACGAGCGATTTTCCGTCTTCAGTCCCGGCGGTGCCTATTACCGTAAGCCCCGCGGCGCGCGCAAGCTGGACCGCCGCAGTGCCCACGCCCCCGGTCGCCCCGTGTATGAGGACTGTCTCCCCCGCGACGGCCATGCCCCTTTGAAAAAGCGCCCTGTAAGCGGTCGCGTACGGCACGCCCACGCACGCGCCCTGGGCGAATGAGAGCTTTTCAGTAAGCAGGTGGAGCTGGGTCTCTCTGCAGAGCGACTTTTCAGCGTACGCGCCGGTTATCGTCCCCGCCGTATATACCCTGTCGCCGGGCTTGAACCTTGTGACATTGTCGCCAATCGCCTCGACCACGCCTCCGGCGTCAGCGCCGGGCGTGAACGGGAGCTCCCTCGCGTAGAAGAGCCCCGCACGGATGTAAGCGTCTACCGGGTTCACTCCGACGGCTTTGATATCGATAAGCGCTTCATTTGGCCCCGGCGCGCGCAGACCGATGTCTTCAAGCCTCATCACCTCAGGCGCTCCGAACTCATGCACCCTTATAGCCTTCATGGATACCTCCCGTCGGTCCAGAAAAGTCTTTTATAAATATTATACCCTGTTTTTCAACTTCATACCGAAACCCGTCAGCCGGCGAGAAAGAATAAAAACTCCTCCCCTTGTAAAGGAGACCTTTGCATAACCCGTATGTCTGCATGACATCAAGTTTTTCAGGACTGGGTTCCCGATAAAAACCTCGGGAATGACATGCAAAACACTTATAATACTGTCATTCCCGCGCGTTTCAAGCGGGAATCCAGTATCTTGAAATCAGCGCGCAAAAAAAATTGACGAGAGACGCAGTTGTGCAAAGGTCTCCTTTACAAGGAGAGGTTGGGAGGGGTGGTTTTTTGTGTCGAAGGGTGGACCTCTCCCGGCCCCACCTTGTCAAGGAGGGGATGAACTGTCATTCCCGCAGTCCATAAGCGGGAATCCGGCATCTTTGCCATACTTGATGAAGATAAACAAACTGGATTCCCGATAAAAGCCTCGGGAATGACGAAAAGAAATCAGGGGGGAGATATTTTCGATGAAGGAAAAGGCTTACTCCTTGAATTTCTCTATCCTGAAAGAGCCTTTTTCGTAGACGAGATAGCTCTTGTCGGCCGCGAAGCTCCCTGGGTTTGCGAAAACGCCGTTTTTTTCCTGGTATATGCCGGGCGCGTGGGAGTGCGCGAATACCACGCAGTCAACGGCTCCGAGCCTCGACATAGCGAAAGCGCGGAGCGCTTCGTCCGTCCGCTTCCCTTTGTCGTACCCGGTGTTCTTCGTGCGGCTTCTTCTGGACAACCCCATCGCGCACTTCCAGACGAAGCCGGGGGTCGCGGCCCACGTTACCAGTCTGAACGCCGGGCTCCTTAAAAACGCGCGCCAGAGCATGTAGCCGAATGTCATCGATACCGTGTCGCCGTGGAGGAGGAGGAACGCCTTTCCGTCAAGCGAGGCCTCTCCCATGTCAGGGATTACCTTTGCCTTGAGCTTTAAAGTAAAAAAAGGCCCCATTGAAAAGTCGTGGTTGCCCTCGATGTAGAAGATATGCGCGCCTCTTTGTTTAAGCCTGAGGAGCTCGTCGAGCACCGTGGAGTAGTTCTCTTCGACGACTTTGTTCGCGCCGGTCCAGAAGTCGAAGAGGTCCCCGAGTATGACGAGGTTGTCCGCCTTGAGATTTGAGAGGAATTTGACGAGCGCGGCCTGGTTGGGGTCTCCCCGGCCTTTAAGGTGCGCGTCGGCGACAAAGACGGTCTTCATTTCAGGTTCAGCGCGGCCAGAGCCGCGCGCTGCATCACCTCGACCGGCGCCTTCTTTCCGGTCCAGAGCTCGAATGTGAGCGCGCCCTGTCTGACGAGCATTGAGAGCCCGTAGTGGACCCGCAGGCCGCGCGCCTTTGCCGCGCTCAAAAACGCCGTCTCAAGCGGCACGTATACGATGTCCGAGACTATTGAGTCCCTGGGCAGGGCCTCAAGCGGCACGTCGGGCGCCCCGGTCCCTTTCATCCCGATGGAAGTGGTGTTGACGACAAGGGAGGCGTTGTTCAAATCTTGAGCGATGGCGTTGTCAAGGAGGCCTACGGCCTTCATAGCAACCGGATAGGAGGCCTCGAACTCCCTTATAAGGTCCTCTGCCCGCTTAAGGGTCCTGTTTGCGACGACTATCGAGGCAGGTCTTTTTTCAAGCGCGGACCTCAGGATCGCACGGGCCGCGCCCCCGGCTCCGAGTATGACTATGCGCTTTCCCCGGACCGTAAAGCCAATATCCTCCTTGAGGCTCAAGAGATAGCCGGGGCCGTCGGTGTTGTAGCCGACGAGCTTTCCGTTCCTGTTGACGATTGTATTTACCGCGCCTGCCGCTTTCGCGTCCGGGTCGACCTCATCGAGGTACTTCAATACCTTTTCCTTGTGAGGGACGGTGACGTTCACGCCGCGCATATTCAGCGCCCGGACGGCGTTGACCGCCGCCTTGAGGTCGGTAGCGGGCGACTTCTTCACGTGAAATGGGACGTAGGCCATATTGAGCCCCAGGGCCTCGAATGCCGCGTTCTGCATGGCAGGCGAGATCGTGTGGTCCACGGGGTCGCCGAATATGCCGACGAGCTTTGTCTTTCCGCTTATCTCCAATCAAGACCTCCGTCCGCCGAGTATCTTCCTTGCCCTGTCGACATCTTTTTTTATCGCCTTTACGAGCGCCTCCCTTGACGGAAAGACTGCCTCGTCGCGGAGCCTCTCAGCGAAGCGCACCTCGACCTTTTTACCATAGATGTCGCCTGTGAAGTCAAGTATGTGCACTTCGATTGCGCGGGCCTTTCCACCGAAGGTCGGGGCAACCCCGATGTTAAGCACCGCTTCGCGCTCCCTGCCGTCGAGCACCGCGAAGGCCGCGTATACGCCGTCTTTCGGGACGAGCTCGCTCTCGACGTCGAGGTTAGCGGTGGGGAAGCCTATCTCCTTCCCCATGTCTTTGCCCCTTACGACCCTGCCCTTTATCGAATATAACCTTCCGAGGAGTCCGGCGGCCTTTTTAACCTCGCCGTCTTTCACATACGCGCGTATCCGCGAACTGCTTACGACCTCGTTCCGCCGTTTGTACGCGGGGACCAGGAAGACCTTGAAGCCGAATTCATTCCCGAGCTCTTTTAAGTACTCGACGGTCCCTGACCTGCCCTTGCCGAACGAAAAATCGTGGCCGACCCAGACCTCCCGGACCGAGAGCGCGTCCACAAGGACGTCTTCGACGAACCGCCTCGGGTGGGTCGCGGCAAAGGCCTTCGTGAACTCCGCGAGCACGAGCCAGTCCGCGCCGGTCGCATTAATGAGCCTTATCTTCTCATCGATATCTATAAGAAGGGGCGGGGACTTCTCCGGGGCGACGACCTTCAATGGGTGCGGGTCAAAGGTATAGACTACCGAAGGCGCGCCGAACTTCTGCGCGCGCGCGACGACCTTCTTTATCACCCTCCTGTGCCCGATATGCAACCCGTCAAAGTTGCCAAGCGTGAGTATGGGGCCTTTAATCTCTTTTAAATCGGAGTCTCTTACGACTTTCATATAAATTCGGAGTATTAGAGAATCAGGAAGCCTCTTGGGGGTCCTCGCCGGACGGGCAAATTCGTATCAATCTATTGATTGTTGATTTGCCTCAGAGGCTCCGATTGACATTGGCCGCGCGCCGAGCGCACCTTTTTATAAAAAGTCCCACCCAGGTTTAAGTCTCAAAACTTCCCGGACCTTATTATCTGGAAGGCGAGCCAGAGTCCGAGTATCGACGCGATGATGAAACCGAGGACCCCGAGCGCCGGGAGCCCGAATATCGTAGGGGCGGCCTCCGCGGCTATGACGAGCGACGAGCCTACGATGAGGGCCGCTATGATGATGGCGAAAGTGAGCCTGTTCGAGGAGCGGTCCATCTCGCCCATGAACTCCTCGAGCCCCCGGTGCTTGAACTCTATGCCGATCTTCCACTCGTCTATCTTTTTGAGTATCCGCGCGGCCTCGATCGGGAACCTTTCAGCGAGGTCGCGGTAGTCTGATAAGGTGCGCGCCGCGTCCTTGATGACCGTCCCCGGGCTCATGCTTTCGACATAGAGCCTGGTGGCGTACGGCTGGCTCGCCTTTATAATGTCTATCTCCGGGTGGAGGAGCCTGCCGAGCCCTTCGAGCTCTATGATGCATTTATCGAAGAGGAGGAGGTCCCTCGGGAGCCTTATGTCGTGTCTGGCGGCCAGCCTTATGTAGTCGAGGAGGAGCTCGCCCATGCGGACGTGCTTGAACGGCCGGCCGAAGTAGCGGAGCATTATATCATAATACTCGCGCTCGAATGAAGCCCTGTCTATGTCCTCGGGGAGTATGCCCATGCGCTGGTATACCCTTGTGAGCCGCTCGAAGTCCTCGGAGGCGAAGCTTATGAGGATGTCGGCGAGGTGCTGTTTCATCTCATTGTCGATACGGCCGACTATGCCGAAGTCGACGAGGGCTATTCTGTCCTCGGATATTACGAAGATATTGCCGGAGTGGAGGTCTCCGTGGAATATGCCGAACTCGAATACCTGGCGGAAGAAGACGTCCGCGATGAGGATGGCGACCCGCTCTGTGTCTATGGACTTTTCCCTGAGTTTGCGGACGTTGTCGATTTTTATGCCGTCGATCTTTTCGAGCGTGAGGACGCGCCTGGCCGTAATATCCCAGAATACGGAGGGGATGACGACCCTCGCGTCACCGGAGAAGTTTTCGCGGAAGCGCTCGGTGTAGCTCGCCTCGAGCGTAAAGTCCATCTCGCGCCTGAGCACGCGCGAGAACTCCTCGACCATGCCTTCGGGGTCGTAGAGCCTGCTCTCGGGTATGTATTTAAGCGCGAGTTTGGCGATATAGGCGAGGATGGACGTATCCAGGTCTATCAGCGCCTCGATCCCCGGCCGCTGGACCTTTACGATGACTCCAACGCCCCCGGGGGTGCGCGCCCTGTGGACCTGGGCGATGGAAGCCGCGGCGACCGCTTCCTCGTCGAACTCGGAGAAGAGCTCGTTCAAAGGCCTTTTGAACTCGGCTTCTATTACGGACTTTACCTGGGAGAACGGGATCGGCGCGACCGAGTCCTGGAGTTTCAGGAACTCGATAATATATTCGTGCGGGACTATGTCGGGCCTTGTGGAGAGTATCTGGCCGAGTTTTATGAACGTGGGGCCGAGCTCTTCGAGCGCGAGGCGGGCCCTGGCAGGGGCGGAGAGCGCCGCTTCCTCGCGGGCGAGTTTGCGCCTTAAGACCCGCACGGGCAGGGACACCAGCCCCCCGAGGCGGAGGCTCTCCATGAGGGGATGGAAACCGTGCCTTACGAATACGGTCACGATCGTCCGGAGCCTCTTTATGTTCCTGTACGCGAGGTGGAACCTCATGGGGGTCATCTCTTTTTCTTGGATCCTCTGCCGCCACTTTCGCGAGGCCTCTGCCCGCCCTGTTTACGGGGTTTATCAGCGAAGGCCTCGTCGAGGACGAGGTCTATCCTTCTGCGTTCGACGTCCGCGCGCGTGACTTTTATTGAGACCGCGTCTCCGAGGCGGAAGACGCGCTTTTTCCGCTCCCCTATGAGAGAGTGCTTTTTTTCGTCGAATATGTAGTAGTCGTCGAGGAGCGTCGATACATGGACCAGCCCCTCGACGAAGTAGTCTTTGAGTTCGACGAATATGCCGAAGCTCGTCACCCCCGAGATGAGCCCTTCGAAGGCCTCTCCGACCTTATCCGACATGAACTGCGTCTTCTTAAGGTCCGCTATCTCGCGCTCCGCCTCCATGGCCTTGCGCTCGCGCGCCGATGTATGTCCGCAGACGGGCGGCAGGGCGGATTCCATCTGCTCGCGCGTCTCCGCCGTATACTTGCCGTGGATGAGGAGTTTTAAGAGCCTGTGGACGACGAGGTCCGGGTATCTCCGTATGGGGGATGTGAAGTGGGTGTAGTCCTTGAAGGCGAGGCCGAAGTGTCCGACGTTCACCTCCGAGTATACGGCCTGCTTCATCGAGCGGAGCAACACCTGGTTTATGAGTTTTTCCTCGGGCCTTCCCTCAACCGCCTTCAAGACCTGCTGGAAACCAAGAGGCCCCAGGCCGTCCTTGAAGCGGAGGCCGAAGGACGACGCGAACTCCGCAAAATCATGTATTGAGTCGGCGTCAGGCTCCTCGTGGACCCTGTATACGAACGGGTATGCCCTGCTGGAGAACTCCCCGGCAACGGCCTTGTTCGCGGCGAGCATGAACTCTTCGATTAATTTATGCGCCTCGTTCCTCTCGGAGCGGACGATGTCCTCGACGTTGCCCTTGAGGTCGATGATTATCTGAGGCTCAGGGAGGTCGAAGTCTATGGAGCCCGCCTCCATGCGCCTTTCAGCGAGCTTTTTGGCGAGCTCGGCCATGATTTTTATATCCGGGAGTATGCGCGAGTATCTTTTTTCAATTTCCGCGTCCTCGCCGCGGATGAGCTTTTTTACGTTCGTGTAAGTCATACGCTCGGCGCTCTTAATGACGCTCTCGTAGAAACTTTTTCCGACGACCGAGCCTCTTGCGTCGAACTCGAGCTCGGCTGTCATTGTGAGCCTCTCGACCTGCGGGTTCAGGCTGCATATCCCGTTCGAGAGCGCCTCGGGGAGCATGGGTATGGCCCTGTCCGGGAAGTATACGCTCGTGCCGCGCGCGTATGCCTCGGAGTCGATGGCGGTCCCTTCTCTCACATAGTGGCTGACGTCCGCTATCGATACCCAGAGCCTGTACCCGTGGGCGGTCCTCTCTATCGAGACCGCGTCGTCGAAGTCCTTTGCCGTCTCGCCGTCTATGGTGACGGTAGTGCGCGCCCTTAAGTCCGTCCTGCCCGCTATCTCAGCCTGAGAGACGGACGAAGGGACCGAGAGGACTTCGTGGAGGACCTCTGCCGGGAAGCGGTGCGGGAGGCCGTATTTTTTGAGTATCACCTCGGCCTCGACGTCCGGGTCGTCCGGGTTTCCGATGACTTCAACGACCCTGCCCATTGGCGCGAGGTTCCTGGCCGGCCACCGGGTTATCTCGGCAATAACGATCTGGCCGTCAGCGGCGTTTCCGAACTCTTCTTTAGGTATGATGATCTGATATAGAAGTTTTTCGTCCGACGGCGTCAGTATCCCCACGCCGCGGGCCTTCTCGAACCTGCCGACGACGGTCTTATGCGCGCGTTTAATGATGCGGAGGACCGACCCTTCGCGCCTGCCGCCGCTCTTTATGCCCTCTATGCGGGCGGCGACGGTGTCCCCGTGCATGGCGCCCGAGAGCCTGCGCGCGTTTACGTAGACGTCCGCCCCGCCCTCTTCGGGTTTCACGAACCCGAAACCGTCGGGGTGGCAGGAGAGACGCCCGGTCGTGAGGTTCATCTTCGAGGGGAGGCCGAACCTCCCGCCGCGCGTCTTTATGAGCGCGCCCTCGGCGACCATCACCTTTACCACCTTCTTGAACCTGTCCCTGTCTTCCTTCGCTATCTCGAAGGAGCGGACGAGGTCCTTGAACGACTGGGGGCCCTCTGCCAGGTAATCGATTATCTTCTTTTCAATAGGTTCCATTTTCAGGATTCGTAGTCGACTGTTATGACCGACTCCCTCACGCCGGCGATGTAGTCGGCGGCCTTCTTGTGCTCTGGGTGGGTCTGGTATTTTTCCAGGTCTTCGAGGGTGTCGAATTTTACCGTAAGGGCGAGGTCATAGGACCTCTGCGCGCGCAGGACGTCCTCTCCGGCCTCCAAAGACCTGATCATTGGGACCGTTTTTTTGAGGGCGCGGAGCATCTCCGTTACTTTTTTGATTTCAGACGCGTTCTTGAGCTTGAAAAGGACTACGTGCGTTATCATACGCCTCTCCATAAGGTATTATATCCAAACCTTGCGGGAAAAAAGCACTGCGGCCCAAAAGAGGGGCCTGCGTTTCCTTGATTTTAGGGTAAAAAAAGAACTGAAAGGGCCCTTGAAGGGCCCGATGTGCGTATAATGATAGGCTTTGGAGAAGTCTATGACGATGTCTTTTAAGGCGAACTATTTGGGGACCTTTTCCCAGTCTTTTAAAAATCTGTCTATGCCGATGTCGGTCAGAGGGTGCTTGGAGAGCTGTTCGAGGACCTTGAACGGTATCGTCGCCACGTGCGCGCCCATTATCGCGGACTCAAGGACATGGACCGGGTTCCTGACCGAGGCGACTATTACCTCTGTCTTGAAACCGTAGTTGTCGAATATGTCGAGTATCTGGCTTATGCTGTCCATGCCGGGTTGCGCGATGTCGTCGAGCCTGCCGACAAAGGGGCTCACATAGCTCGCCCCGGCCTTCGCGGCCATGAGCGCCTGGACCGGCGAGAAGACGAGCGTAACGTTCGTCTTGATCCCTTCGGCCGAGACGGTCTTGACGGCCTTCAAGCCTTCGAGGGTCATCGGTATCTTTACGACTATGTTCTTGTGTATCTTTGAGAGCTCCCGGGCCTCACCTATCATGCCCTTGGTGTCCAGGCTCACGGCCTCGGCGCTTATGGGGCCGTCTATGATGGTACATATCTCGGCGATCAGGTCTTTAAAGGACCTCTTTTCCCTTGCGACAAGCGAGGGGTTGGTGGTGACGCCGTCTACGAGCCCCCATTCGTCCGCTGTCCGTATCTCGTCTATGTTCGCGGTATCTATAAAGAACTTCATCGAAAACTCCCCTTG
>JACREU010000021.1 GCA_016212705.1 Deltaproteobacteria bacterium | reverse complement strand
TTTTCCTGATCTCTGCGTCAGGACGGAAATAAAAATGCTCACATATTCCCATATATGCTGCGCTTTTTATTTCCGCCCTTCCTTGACCTCAGAAAAAATTCCTAATTTTTAGAGATAACCTTATATTTAGAAGTTTTGGAAGATCGGCAGGCTGCAAGTATTCCCCGAAAATCGCCCCTCCCCGAGTCCGATGACGGGAGGGGGGGCAAGGGGAGTGTGAAGAAAGACCTCCTCTGTCGGAGTGGAAGTTTTGGGAGGCACCGAGCTTCACGCGGGGCGTTTAAAAAGGTTTAGACGGGGTATCAAGAGAACGGTATAATAAGAGAGAGTTAAAGGGCCGTAAGTAGATAAAAAGCCGTGTTCCCGCAGGAAAAACCCTCTATCGTTTCGTTAGTTAACGCTTTTTAATCCTTTACTCTCCAAGGTTTAACCTCCCGGTCTTATAAGGGTATTGCTTTATTCCAACTCTCATTTTATCTCCTGTTTTCGGTGATGGGCGTCACCGGATTTTTTTGCGGGACAGCTTAACATCGCCTCAAATTCGTATATATTTTTGCAGGTTATGGACGGGCCGAGGCCCGTAGTTTCTTGGAGAGGACAGGACTTGCGGATAGGGATAAAAATAAAGCTTGCGCTCGTGCTCTCGGGCCTTCTTTTCCTTACGGCCTTTTCCATCGGCGCGATCCTGATCGCGCACCAGAGGTCGTCTCTCGAGGCGCAGATGCGCTCCATGGCCGGGACTATCACGCACGAGTTCGCGAGCGACGCCAAGATACCGCTCATGCAGAAGGACTCCCTTGCCATGTCCCTCCTCGTCCAGAACATCATGAAGTACCCCGGCATACAGGACGCCTATATACTCAACCACAACTTCCAGATAGAGGCCCACAGGGAGGTCCCGGAGATAGGTCTGCTCTTCTACGAGGGCAAGGACCTGATCGCCGGAACCGAGGGGCCCGCGCCCTGGCTCATAAAGGAGGGCGGCGGGCTCATTACATTCGTCTCTCCCATCATATTCCAGCAGACGACCGTCGGATACACGGCGGTGGCGTTCTCGGACAGCTTCATAAAGGAGAGGGTGCTCCTCGCGATAAAGAGGGTCGCCATAATCGGCTCTGTCGCGGTCGTGCTCGTCTCGCTCCTCTCCATCCCGCTTTCATCGACGCTTTTAAGACCTATATTCCGGCTCCTGCGGGGGACCAAAGAGATAGCGATGGGCAACTTCGATTACCGCATCCCCGAGGGCGGCAAGGACGAGATAGGCGACCTCGTGAGCTCGTTTAACAGGATGGGCTCGGAGTTGAAGAAGAAGGAGATATTGAAGGGCGTTTTCAACAGGTACGTGAGCGCGCACGTCGCCGACGAGATATTGAAGGAGCCGGAGCGCATAAGGCTCGGCGGCGACAGGAGAGAGGTCACGGTCCTTTTCGCCGACATCCGGGGGTTCACCTCCATAACGCAGAGGTTGTCTCCGGAGGAGACGGTCGAGGTCTTGAACAGCTACTTCACGCTCATAACCGAGATAATATTCCGTTTCGAGGGGACGATAGACAAGTTCATCGGGGACGCCGTCATGTGCGTCTTCGGCGCGCCGATAAGCATGCCCGGGCACCTGGAGCAGGGTGTCGCGTCGGCGATGGCCATACAGCTCGCCATAGACGAGGTGAACAAGATGAGGGGGGCCCGCGGGCTCGTCACCTTCAAGATGGGCATAGGGCTCGCCTCCGGTACTGTCATCGTTGGCAACATGGGCTCACATACGAGGATGGACTACACCGCCGTCGGGGACGCCGTGAACATGGCCTCGCGCCTTACAGACCTCGCGAAGGGCGGGGACATACTCGTAGGCGAGGAGGTCTACGGGCCTTTAGCGGACAAGGTAACGGCTACGAAGATGGAGAGCGTTTCCATAAAGGGCGTGGACGCGCCGGTCACGCTTTATAATATTTCGGGGCTCAAGGGCAGGTTCGCCGAAGAGGTCATCGAGATAATAAAAGACGCGATCCCCGAGCTTGAGAGGCAGGGCCTTGTCATATAAGTCTTTTTTCCTCATAGCGCTTCTTCTCGTGGTTTCCGGCTGCGTGCAGATGTCTCCGCGATACATGAAGGGGACCGAGTACGAGCGGGCGCTATTCCTCTACGAGAACGGCAGACTTGAAGAGGCGCTCAAAAAGGCGGATTCGATACCGAGGGAGAGCGCCGACTACAAGTACGCGAAAAGGCTCATCGCCGACATAAACTCCGCGTACATGACGATATCGAGGAGGCACGCGGAGCTCGCCGACGACCTTGAAAAGGCGGGCATCTACGGGGTGGCGATAGAGGAGTACAGGCTGGCGCTCCGCTATAACCCGTCGAACGCGCTTGCGAAGGGCAAGATAGGGTCTCTGACCGAGGCGCTGGACGAGAACAGGGGCGCGGACAACAAGAGGATCGTCCGGGACAGGAAGAGGAAGGACGAGCGCGACGAGCCCGAGTATCAGGCTAACCTGCATTACATGAAGGGGAAGATGTATTATGAAACGAAGGAATGGGGGCGCGCCGTCGATGAGCTCTCGGACGTCTTGAAGCTCGTCCCTGTGTACATGAACACCGAGGAGCTCCTTGTAAAGGCGAAGAAGGAGCGCGACAGGGCCGTGGAAAGGCTCATAAAGAGCGGGATATCGTATTTCCAGTCCGAGGAGATGGATCTTGCGATACGGGAGTGGGACTCGGCGCTCGACCTCGACCCTACGAATAAGACCGCGGCGGATTACCGCTCCCGCGCGGAGGTGATAATGGAGAGGCTTAAGAACATAAGGGAGAAGCAGGAGAAGAGGCCGCTCTGACGCAGGCCGCCCAAAAAGTCCATCTGCTTTGTTGTCTTCATCGCGAGTCACTGCGTCGTACAACAGAGTACGCCTCCCTCCTCGCTCCTCGACGCCTCGCATCTGGAGCTTTTTGAGCAACCTGGGTTCCGTCTGCCAACCCTCTCGCAACCTGAACCCGATAATTCGTGATTCCGAAAGAGTCCAAAATACTCGGCACTCTTTGCTGAATATTCCTTTTCGTGCGCTTGCCGCGCGTTTTCGCGCAGGGGCTCCTAACGCTTTCATCCTCCCTCATCCGCGGCTCTCTAGTCCCGGTTGTTTGCGCGCCGAGCGCAAGCGGGCTAATCCACCCCGGCGCGCTCGCCCCAGCCTCCCTGAGGTGCTCTTTGCCATGCGCCCGTGTGTTGGTAAAGAACAAAAGCTAGTCTTTTACTTCCCCTCCCTTGATGGGAGGGGATTGAGGGGAGGGTGACTGCTCGGCGCAGGGCCAAAGTCGGTACGGAGCCTCCGGGGTAATTGATTTTCCTGCCGTCCGTTACAAATTTGCCTGCCCGGCGAGGGCCCCCTCACCCCGGCCCTCTCCCACAAGGGGAGAGGGGGAACTTCTTGCGGCTTTTTTGTTTTTCAAAAACTCCCCAGGCATAGGGTGAGCGACCTTAAGGGAGGAAGCCTGATGAGCGAGCCGGGGAAGTAAAAAGGCGCGACAGCGCCGTAGCGCGAGCGGTCCTCGCCGGACTGGCAAATCCGTATCGGGCAACTGTGCTTCAGGTAGACTTAAGTGACCCGATTTGAAATTGGCCCCGCGCCGA
>JACREU010000016.1 GCA_016212705.1 Deltaproteobacteria bacterium | reverse complement strand
CTCCACAAACATACTTTCTACCTGCACCTGAAGGAAACTGAGTTTCGTTTCAATCTCAGATGCGATAACATATATTTGGAACTGTTAAAAATGTTCCGCAAGACCCCTTTATAACCTTGTTTGCTTCCTAAGACCCTTTCTAAAGGGGGTTTGAGGGGGATTAAAAAGAACAGTTTTTTTCAGCATAATCTCCCCCCACCCCTCTTTAATAAAGAGGGGGCTCTGAAAAATACACGTTCAAGCAGGAGGTTTTCAGGATGGCTACGAAACCGCTTGTCGGCATACTTATGGGGAGCGATTCAGACCTCTCAGTAATGGAAGAGGCGGCGAAGATGCTCCGGGAGTTCAACATACCTTACGAGATAACGGTATCGTCAGCACACCGGACCCCGAAGAGGACCTCGGATTACGCGAAGGGCGCCGAGAGGCGCGGGATAAGGGTGATAATAGCCGGGGCCGGGGCCGCGGCGCACCTCGCCGGCTTCATAGCGGCTGAAACGACGCTCCCCGTCATAGGCGTGCCCATAGACTCAAGCCCGCTTAACGGACTCGACGCGCTACTTTCAACCGTCCAGATGCCCGGCGGCGTGCCGGTCGCCTCGATGGCCATAGGCAAGGCAGGCGCGAAAAACGCGGGGATATTCGCGGCTGAGATATTGTCTGTCGCGGACGAACGCCTGAGAGATGCCCTCAAAAGGCACCGGAAGGAAATGGCGAAGCAGGTGGAGGAGAAGGCCAGGAAGCTCAAGGCCTGAACTTGACAGACAGACCTCTTATAATCAAGTCCCAAGACCCTCTTGAAGAAGCGAAGAAGGCGTTCTATTCCGGAGGCGTCATCGCCTTCCCGACAGAGACCTTCTACGGCCTCTCAGTCGACCCGTTCAATCCAAAAGCCATAGAGCGGCTCTTCAGTCTCAAGGGCAGGGCTGAAGCCAACCCCGTCTCGGTCATCATAGCGGATAAAGGGATGCTCTCAAGGGTCGCTATCGACCCGCCAGCCATTGCGTTTAAACTCATCGACAGGTTCTGGCCCGGCCCCCTGACGATAGTCCTAAAGGCGCACCCGGACGTCCCGCCTCCCCTCATCGCGAACACGGGTAAGATCGGAGTCCGCGTGCCGGGTAGCGCGATAGCCCGCAAACTCTCGGAATTCCTTTCTTCCCCCATAACCGCGACAAGCGCGAACCCGTCGGGAAAAAGGCCGCCTGTCGAGGCCAACGAGGTCCTTGCCTATTTCAACGGGAAAATAGACGTGCTGATAGACGGAGGCTCTCTCCAGGGAAGGCTCGGCTCTACGGTCGTGGACCTGACCGGAGGGAAGGTCCGCATAATAAGAGAGGGAGAGATACCTTCTGAGGAAGTTTATCTGGCGCTAAACAAGTAACAAAAGTTAAAAACCCCTTTGAATAATCTCCCCTCCCCCCTCTTTGGAAAAGAGGGGATTCTCCGAGACGCCTTCCACCTTATAAAAAGACTTTTGCTGTACCTTTCGTTAAGAAGTCTTTACGCGATGGTTTGGTTTTTCATGTCATTCCCGAGGCTTTTATCGGGAATCCAGGTTGCTATCGTTATCAAATATCGCTAAAAGACTGGATTCCCGCTTAAAGATTGCGGGAATGACAGCTTGGCTCCGTGTATTACTTAGGAGGAAGTCAATAAAATCTCCATTCCCTAAAAAATCCCTAAAGCCCTTGCCACTTCCCGCCGATAATATAAAAAGGAGGCTTTCATGATTTCCTCATCCTTGTCCGGCATAAGGGCGGCTGTCGCCATGATAGAGGCCTCCGCCGGGAACACCGCCAACGCGAACACCAACGGATACAGGAAAAAGACTGTCGCGCTGAACGAGGGCGACAAAGGCGGGGTGGTCGCCTCTGTCAAGACGAGCACTTCACCAGGCATAAGCTATGCCGACACCTACGGAAATGTCTTTGAGGCCTCGACCGTCGATTACGCCGAAGAGGCTGTAAACCAGATGACCGCGAAGCACATGCTCTATGCCAACATCGCGACCCTCAAAACCGTTGACGAGATGGAAAAGTCGGTTATAGACATACTCGCCTAAGGAGGCCCGCTTTGGACACATTCCCTCTGCCGTTTTAGACCTGCGATCTTCTGTTACCGAGGGCCGAAAGCCCTGAACGCAATCCTCCCCTATCCTTCTTTTACAAGCGCCGCCCCGAAGAACCCGTCGAGTCCGTCCCTATGCGGGTATGTCCTTAAGAATCCGTCCTTATCGATTAGTTTTGCGCAGGAGGCCGGGAGACCCCCTCTTGCGTCCTCAAGCCTGAACCCCTTATTCTTATCGAGAAAGCCTTTTACAATCCCGTCCGTCTCTTCCGGTTCAAAGGTACATGTCGAGTAGACGAGCCTGCCGCCCTTTTTAAGATACCTTGATAAATTCCCGAGGAGCGCCTCCTGCCTTTTGGAGAGGTCCTTTATATCCTTTTCCTTCCTCCTCATCTTCATATCCGGCGCCCTTCTTAAAACGCCGAGCCCCGAGCAGGGCGCGTCCAATAGTATCGCGTCAAAGTATTCCTCCCTGAACGGCAACGGCTTTTCCGAGTCCGCCTCCATGGTCCTGATTATCGAGACGCCGAGCCGAAGAGCCGCCTTGTCCACGGTTTTCAACCTCCCGGCGTATCTGTCGAGCGCGAGGATTAACCCCCTGTTTCCCATTATCTCGGCGATATGCGTCGTCTTGCCGCCGGGCGCGGCGCAGGCGTCGAGGACCGTCATGCCGGGCCTCGGCCTTAAAAGAAACGGGACGAGCTGAGAGGCCTCGTCCTGGATGTAATACCTTCTGTCCTGCGCATCCACCCTGGACTCTACCTTAAGGCATGACGACGAATAGGCGCACGGTTCCGCCCCAAGCTCCTTTATAAGCGTATCTTTTGAGGCAACGATGGAGTTCACCCTTATGGTCTTCGGAGGCCTCTCGTTATTCGCCCTTAAAAGCGCCTCTGCCTCGTCGATACCGAACCTCTCTACCCACCTCTTTACCAGCCACTCCGGATGGGAGTAAAAGACCGAGAGAAACCTTATTGGGTCCTTTTCCTTATCCGGCCATACGACCTTGTCCCTGCCGGCGTCGACGGCCCGGAGGACCGCGTTTACGAACCCGGCCTTCCTCTCGCCTCCCGGTTTCACAAGGTCGACGGACTCGTTTATCGCCGCCCTCGCAGGGACCCTGTCGAGAAAAAGGAACTGGTAGGCCCCGAGCCTGAGCGCGTTCAAGACCCTTCTTTCGAGCTTTGCGGTCTTAATAGTTGAGAAGGAATCTATAATACAGTCAAGCCTCCCCATCCACCTCAAAACCCCGTAGACGAGCTCGGTGGCGAGCGCCGCGTCGGCCTCGCCAAGGCCTGAGAGCAGGGCGTCAAGCGCGATATCGGCGTAGGCCCCGGCCTCTATCCGCTCAAGGACCTTAAGCGCACTGAAACGCGCGTTTTCAGGCTTTTTTCCCTTGCCCACCGCCTCTCCCATCTTCAACCTCTGCTTAAAAAATCCATGCGCGTTTCAATATTTGCGCGGCTGTCAAGAAAATAATTAAACAAACTTTACATTTCACCCTAAAGTTGCCATTTATGCGTCCGATAATAACATATACGGAATTCTTCATTAACCTAATTTTTATACTGGAGGGCGTTTATGCGATTCCTCAGGCACTTAAGCATCAAGAGCTTTCTTATGGGGGCGGTCGGCCTGCTTGTGGCGGGCCTGACCGTGCTCTCGGCGAATGATCTCCTCAATACCTACCGGGAAAACCGGGAGATCTCAAGGGTCGACACGGCGAACGAGCTCTCGGACGCGATCATCGACGCGACGGGCATGGAGGCCAAGGAGCGCGGCATAACCTCCATAGCGCTCTCTTCCGACGCCCCCGCGGACGCCGATACCGTCAAAAAGATACAGGACGCGAGGTCAAAGGGCGACGAGGCCATTACAAGGGCGACCGAACACGCCAGGACGCTCATCGAGAAGGACAGCGGAAACACCCTCCTTAAGGCGTCCTTATCAAGGGCCGAATCCGCCCGCTCCGAGCTTGAGTCCGTCAGAAGGACCGTTGACCGCGAGATCCAGAACGCGGCCAAGGGGTACCCTTCAAAAGACTGGGTCAACTTCATAACCTCGGTCATAGACACCAACGCCGAACTCAGGCTTGCCGCGTTCACCTCTAACGCCTCGAAGAACACCCTTCAGGACGCCCTCCGGATGAACATCGAGCTCAAACAGGCGATATGGCTCGTAAGCGAATACGCGGGCAGGGAGCGCGCCACGCTCGGCAGGTTCATAAGCGCCGGAAAGCCCGTCGACCCCGATGCGATGCAAAGGCTCAACACCTTCAGGGCCGTCGTCGACATAAACCTTAAGCCCATATTGAGGCTGAAGGAGACCGCCGGCATCGAAGCCGAAGTCCTCGAAACGCTTAGAGTGCTCGAAGACGCCTTCCTCGGCAGGTTCGAGGGCGTGCGCAAATCGGTCTACGCATCAGCCGCGACCGGCGAATACCCGGTCTCGGGCAAGGAATGGATAGTCGAGAGCAGCGCAGGTATTGACTCCATACTCGCGCTCTCCGCGTCCGTCGGCAAAACCGTAGACGGCAAGGTCCTGGCGGATCTCAAGGCCTCCAAATGGTCGATGGCGCTCTCCGCCGTGATACTCGCGGCCATACTCGCGCTCGGCGCCGTAAGCATCTGGGTCATAAGGTCGAAGGTCATCTCGCCGATGCTCTACCTGAACGAAGCGATGAAGAAGGTCGAGAACACGAACGACCTCACGCTCAAGGTAGATATCGACTCCAGGGACGAAAGCGGCCAGATGGCCGGCTCGTTCAACGGCATGATAGGCAAGTTTCACGACATCATCGCGGACATTCACACATCGATTGCGCACCTCGCCTCGGCCTCCGAGGAGCTCTCCGCCTCGGCCGTTCAGATAGCGGGCGGCACGCAGTCCCAGGGCACGAGGGCGTCGCAGGTCTCTACCGCGGCCCAGGAGATGTCGGCGACGATAGTCGAAGCCGCGAAAAACGTCTCCAGCGCCTCTGACGTGGCAAGGGAGGCGAGCGGGGTCGCCGTAAAGGGCGGCGACATAGTCGAAAAAACAATAGACTCCATGAACGGCATCTCGGCGACGGCGAAGGAGTCGAGCAGGATAATATCGACGCTCGGAGGCCGCTCGCTGGAGATAGGCAACATCATCGGGGTCATAAACGACATAGCCGACCAGACGAACCTCCTGGCCCTGAACGCCGCCATAGAAGCGGCCCGCGCCGGAGAGCAGGGCCGGGGCTTCGCCGTCGTCGCCGACGAGGTGCGGAAACTCGCGGAGAAGACGATGAAGGCGACTAAAGAGATCGGCGAGATGATAAAGACCATGCAGGACGAGACCAAAAAGGCGATATCCTCGATGGACGCCGAGGTGAAGGCGGTCGAGGACGGCGTGAAGCTCGCGAAAACCGCCGGGGGCGCGCTCCGGGAGATAGTCTCCAAGGTAGACGTCGTGACCTCGATGGTCCACCAGATAACGGTCGCCACAGAACAGCAGTCCGCCGCGACCGAGCAGATCTCCGGCGACATAGAGTCCGTCGCGGGCGTTATAAACGAGACTACGGCGAGCGCCCAGCATATAGCGAGGGCGGCCGAAGAGATGGCAGAGCTCGCGGCCTCGCTGAAGCAGACGGTCGAGGTCTTCAGGACCAGCGAGAAGACACACGCCACGCATCGCGCCGCGGCCAATTCATCGGAACTGCCTGACAACGTCATGCCGCTCCACAGGCGCGCCGTTTAGCCCTGTCGCTGTCATGAGGCCGGGCCCTGCGGGCCCGGCCTTTTTTTATTTTCCGATCAACGCGGGGCCAATGTCCTTAGGAGGCTATTGAGGTTAGGATAAACGAATCGTCTCGACATGAACTTTGCCCGTCCGGCGAGGGTACTCGGCGTACGGCCAGATTCAAATCCGGTTGCTCCAGGTTCCCGGACTCAGAGCCGTGGATACGGATTTGCCCGTCCGGCGAGGGTACTCGGCGTACGG
>JACREU010000122.1 GCA_016212705.1 Deltaproteobacteria bacterium | reverse complement strand
GGTTTTTATCGGAGAACCCCCGCTTCCCGCAGCTCTGCGAGAAGAAGGGCATCACATTCATCGGCCCGACGTCAAAGACCATCGCCGAGATGGGCGACAAGGTCATGGCCCGGAAGATGATGAAAAAGGCCGGGGTGCCGATACTGCCTGGGACAGAGAACTCGATAAAGGACGTGGACGAGGCGGTAGCGTTCGCCGACGAGATAGGCTATCCCGTGATGATAAAGGCCTCGGGCGGCGGCGGCGGCAGGGGCTTAAGGGTCGCGCGCAACAGGAAAGAGCTCGTCAACCAGATAACGACCGCGAAGAAGGAGTCCGCCGCGGCCTTCGGCGTCTCAGAGGTCTTCCTTGAAAAATACCTTGAGAAGCCGCACCACATAGAGTTCCAGATACTCGCGGACAAGCACGGCAATATAGTCCATTTGGGCGAGAGGGACTGCTCGATACAGAGACGGCACCAGAAGCTCATAGAGATCACGCCGTCGCTCATCCTCGATGAGGATCTGAGAAAGCGCATGGGCGAGGCGGCTGTCGAGGCGGCGAGGGCCGCCGACTACACCAACGCCGGGACCGTCGAGTTCCTTGTGGACCACGGCAGGAACTTCTACTTCCTCGAGATGAACACGAGGATCCAGGTCGAGCACCCGATAACCGAGGAGGTCACGGGCATCGACCTCGTGAAGAAGCAGATAGAGATCGCGGCGGGGAAACCTCTCGGGTTCAGGCAGGAGGACGTCCGCGTCAACGGCTTTGCCATGGAGTGCAGGATCTGCGCCGAGGACCCGAAGAACAACTTCTTCCCGTCCTTCGGGCGCGTAACGGCGTATTACTCCCCCGGCGGCATAGGTGTGCGCATAGACGGCGCCATATACAAAGACTTCATAATCCCGAGCCACTACGACTCCCTTGTGGTAAAGCTCGTCGTAAAGGGCTAGACGTGGGACGAGACGGTAAGCCGCATGCACAGGTGCCTCGACGAGTTCGTCATAAGGGGCGTAAAGACGACGATACTCTTCCTCAAGAACATAATGAGG
>JACREU010000020.1 GCA_016212705.1 Deltaproteobacteria bacterium | reverse complement strand
GAGCCTGGAGGTCGCCTACGAGGAGACGCAGAGCCAGACCGAGGAGCTCCACGCGATAAACGAGGAATTGAAGCTCCTGAACGAGGACCTCGACAGGAAGAACCTCGAGCTCCAGAGGGCGAACAGGATAATAACCGAGGAAGAGGAAGCGGTAAGGAGCGCCAAGGAGAAGCTCCGTTTCATATACGACAGCATCACGGACTTCATACTCCTCGTCGATTACGATCACAGGATACTGGAGGCTAACAGGTTCTTTACCGACCGGTTCAGGACTACCGAGTCGGCGGTCGCCGGGGAGAAGATATACCAGGTCATGTCCCTGGAGGTGCCGAAGAACTGCCCCATAAGGAGGGCTATCCAGACATCAATGCATGTGGAGACCGAGCTGACTACCACCGACGGCAGGGTCTTCACGTGGCACGTCTACCCGTCCGTGAACGAGAGCCCGAGGAGGGCCGTCCTCTACATAAAGGACATAACCGAGCAGAGGATGATGCAGAACAAGCTCATGCAGACGGACAAGCTCTCTTCCTTAGGCGAGCTCGTCTCAGGCGTGGCGCATGAGCTCAACAACCCGCTGACCGGGATCATGTGCTTCTCAGAGCTCCTCCTTGAGGGCGGGCTCTCCGACGAGGTAAAGGGCAAGCTCAAGAAGATAAACGACGCCTCCCACAGGTGCAAGAAGATAATCGAAAACCTCCTCACATTCGCGCGCTGGAAGAGGCCGGAGAAGAAGTACGAGAGCGTGAACAAGGTAGTAAGGGAGTCGGCGGACTTAAGGGCCTACCAGCTCAAGGTCGACAACATCGAGCTCGTCTTCGATCTCGACGAGGCCGTCCCCTATACCATGATAGACGACGACCAGATTCACCAGGTCTTTTTGAACCTCATCAACAACGCCAGGGACGCCATAAAGGAGAAGGGCGAGAGCGGCAGGATAAGGATAACGTCCAGGCACTCGGGCGGCAGGATAATAGTGAAGTTCGAGGACACGGGCAAGGGCATGCCGGACGAGATAGCGGGGAGGATATTCGACCCGTTTTTCACGACCAAGGGCGTCGGCAAGGGCACGGGGCTCGGGCTGTCCATCTCCTACGGGATAATCAACGAGCACGGAGGGGCGATCTACGCCTCGTCCACGCCGGGGTACGGCTCAACTTTCGTCGTCGAGCTCCCGGTCCTTGAGGCGCCGAGGCACGCCGAGTGCGTCGTCCCCAGGGCGTACGCAAGTATAGACGCCGAGAAGCTCAGGGAGCGGGGCCTGCGCGCGCTCATACTCGATGACGAACCGATAGTGCTGGACCTCCTCTGCGAAGCGCTCTCCTATTCCGGGTTCTCGGTCGACAGGAGCGACTCAGGCGAGGACGCGCTCCGCAAACTCAAGGAGACCGACTACGACCTTATCATAAGCGACATCAAGATGCCGGGGCTCGACGGCAAGGGGTTTTACAACGCGGTCTGCGGCGTGCGCCCCGAGGCGCAGAGGAGGATAGTCTTCATCTCCGGCGACAGCATGAACAAGGAGACCCAGCAGTTCCTCCGAGAGACCGGGAACCTCTCGCTCAACAAGCCTTTTACCGTGAACCAGCTGAACGACGTCATATCGAGGCTCTTGTCCTGAAAAACGGCCGTATACTTATGGGAAGAGGAAGGGGGCCTGTCATAAATATGCGCGGGGCCGGAAAGGGCTTGGCGAGGGGACTTGTGCGCCTGGAAACCGGCGGGGGCCGGTAAATAGCATGTTTTCGATTAAAAAAGGCAGGATAATCATTTACAGGCTCTTTGACGTGGGCCTTGAGATCGACCTCGGCAGTATCGAGAGGAGCGCAAAGGAGGGCGCAAGGAGGCTCCAGTTCTCCAGGCACCCGTATATGAAGGCGCTCCAGTTCGCTAACCCGCCTATCTCATTCGACCTCCAGCCGTTCGTAAAACACCTCTTCGGCGTTGAGACGAAGGTGAACGTCGTGGCCAAGGCCTACGACTTCGGCGTCCTCTCCATCGCCTTCGACATCCCGATACCCCGGGGGGCCGCATTCGCCGAGCTGGAAAAGACGACACAGGCCCTCGACGCGGACCGATCGATAGACGCCCTGGCAAGGGACTACGTTGGACAGCTCGCCGAGTCGATCTCCGGCGCGATAGCCGCGCCGGAGATCAAGGAAGGGTTCGTCGAGGACTACGCGATAATCTACGTGGAGGAGCTCGGGGAGGGGATGAGGATATCCGAGTTCCTCTCCAGGTACGACCCGGCGAGACTGCTCCTCTACGAGACGAGGGAGTTGAGCGCTTTCATGAGGCGGGAGACGCTCCGCCACAGCTTCAGCTACTGCGACGACGACCTCATCATAGTCCACCTCGACAACGCCTTCATAATCGACCCCTCCGGGAGCTTCGACCTGCCGGACGTGCTTGAGTTCGCGAACGCGCAGATATTCGAGCTCAGGTACTACGACGGGGTCATAGACAAGGAGCTTAAATCCATATACGCGACACTTGCCGGAAAGAGCGTCTCGGTCATGAGCCTCCGGTTGTTTGAGAGGCTCGCGAGAAAGATCACCCGGACCGTAACCGAGATAACAGAGGTGACGGAGCGGGTAAACAACGCCCTTAAGGTAACCGAGGACGTCTACTACGCGAGGGTATACAGGACCTTCATGGGGCTTCTCCGGAGCCGCGACCTCGAGGTGGGCATCCGCGAGAAGCTCCAGATAGTCATGGACACCTGCAAGATGCTCCACGACGAGATAGCCTCCAAGCGCGCCTACATGATAGAGCTCGGCATACTCCTTCTCTTCGTCGTGGACATAGTCATCGTGCTCGCCCGGCTCTGAACGAACGCCGGCCTGTATTTGCTCCCGTTGCTTGCAATCATGACGATTTGTAAATATAATGTTCATGTGAACGCGCCCGGTATAACCATGAAGAAGCCTCTCAAGGTATTCATAGCAGACGACCACCCCGTCCTGAGAAGCGGGATAAGGTCACTTTTCGCCCCCTTCCCGGAGTACACCGTCGCCGGGGAGGCTGACAACGGCCTTACGGCGCTTAAGCAGATTGCGGACTTAAAGCCCGACATCGTCATCATGGATATAACCATGCCGGACCTTGACGGCATAGTCGCCACAAAACGGGTCATGGAGGAGTTCCCGGAGACGAAGGTCATCATGCTCTCCATGCACGCCGACGTCTTCCACGCCATTGACGCGTTCAGGGCCGGGGCGATGGCCTATGTGCTCAAGGACTCGGCGCCCGACGAGCTTTTAAAGGCCGTCGGCAAGGTCGTTGCCGGCTCCAAGTACGCGTCCCCGGCGGTATCCGAGGAGCTTTTCAACGACTTCGTCGATATCATAAAGAAGGACAATTCGCAGGACCCGTTCGATTCCTTAAGCGCGAGGGAAAAAGAGATACTGAAGCTCATCGCCGACGGCGCGACGAGCAGGGTGATAGCGGAGAAGCTCTTCATATCCGTCTCAACGGTCAAGAGCCACAGGAACAACATCATGAAGAAGCTCAAGGTGAACGACATGGCGAACCTCATAAGGATAGCGATCAAAAAAGGCATGGTACAGCCGGACTGAAAGACCGCCGCACTCGTTCCTCCCCTTCGTTTTTCGTAGAAATCCCTCAAGTCATGTTGTTAAGAGACAGCCGTCAGGCAACGCGGCGCGTCTTCATTTGCCAGCGGCGTAGTCCCCCGGACTACCCGGAAAATCAACCCTTGGGCCTGCCCAAAATAGACCATAGTGCCCATTGAGCAAATACGGCTCTCTCCGATATTATTCTTATACGACAAAGAGGTCGCGTGATGCATAGGATGCGCAAAAACTTTTCTTTCGCGGATGTGTCCATGATGGACAAAACGATAATGATCGTCGATTGGCACCACGGGATAAGGTCGATGATCTCCTACACGCTCGCGCTCGAACACTACGGGGTAGTCACCGCCGGGTCCGTTGCCGAGGCGATCGAGATGATCGAGGCGGGCCTTAAGCCCGACCTTATCATCGCTGAGTTCGACATGGAGAGCGGCCCAACAGGCGCGGAACTCGCGAAGAGCATAAGGTCCAACCCCGAGACATTCGACATGCCGTTCATCATAATGGCGTCTGAATACAGGCTGAAGAGGGAAGACGAGTGGAAAAAGGCCGGCGCGACCGGCTGTATAGTGAAGCCTTTCACGGTGAACGAGCTTCTTGACTCAATAAGGCGCGCAACAACCTAAAGAGGGGACTACGATGAACATACATTCGCTCAAGACAAGGTTCATAGGGAGCTATCTCTTCCTGCTCCTGCTCCTCATCATACAGATACCTGTTACGTACTACCTCGTCGGCGGCATGTCCAGGAGGTACGCCCAGGTCGACGAGGCGGGTTCCCTGAGGAAGCGGACGGTCGAGATGGCCGATATCCTGAACAGGCACATCGTAACCGGGAACGAGGCGCTCGAGCAGGAATTTCAGGCGAAGAAAAAGGAGTTCGGCGAGGTCATCGACGGGCTGAAAACCGGCTCTCGCGGCGTGGAGCCGCTCGAAAGCCGGGATATGCTCGGCAAGCTCTCTGTGATAGAGAATGAATGGGTCTCCATGCGCGCGTCCCTTGACAGCGCCATGGAGTCCGGCGACGCGCTGCGCGTCGCCAAGACCGGGATAGAGGAGACGACCTTCCCGCTCGTGGAAAAGCTGAACGCGCTTGGGAGGTCGTCTGAGACCGTAACTAACGCGAAGGTCAGGACCGTCAAGCTCTCCTACCTCTTCGAGCGCTATATTATCTCGTACGACGACAAGGACGAGGTCGCCTCAAGTCTCAAGGAGACCATCGCCGGGTTCGACAAGGACGTCGAGGCCCTTAAAAACTCCGCCGGAGGCGCGGCGTTATCGAAGATGTGGGACGAGAGGAAGGCGCAGCTTGCCGGGGGGATGAAGTCGAACGAGGCTTATCACAAGGAAATGCAGGGGCTCGTCTACAACCACACCCCGAGGATAGTCGCGGCCGCAAACGAGCTTACGAAAGCGATAGCCTCGGAGGCGCGCGCCTCGGCGATGAGGGGGCTCGCGACCCTTACGGTCTCGGCGCTCATCTGCGCGGTATTCACCCTCTTTTTCATCTGGATAGCGAACGACCATCTCATAAAGCCGATAATCAGGGTCAGGGAGACGGTCGAGGAGATAGCCAACGGAGACCTCTCGAAACGGGCCGGGATAAAGGTCAAGTTCCTCGGCCACGAGATAAAGGACGAGATAGCCGGACTCGGCGAGAGCCTCGACAGGATGGCCGGAGAGATGTCCGGGATAATCGGCAGGATAGCCGAGTCGTCGAGCCGCCTCGCATCGGCCTCAGAGGAGCTCTCGGTCTCGTCCGCGCTCATCTCCGAGGGCGCCGACAAGCAGTCGGGGCAGACCGCGCAGGTGGCTACGGCAATGGAAGAGATGAGCGCTACCGTAATAGAGGTGGCCAAGAACTCCCAGCAGGCCTCTGAGTCCGCAAGGTCCGCCCAGGAGACCGCCGCCAGGGGCGGGGATGTCGTGGGGCAGGCCATAGAGGCGATGAAGGAGGTCGCCGAGTCGACGACGGTGAGCGCCGCTACGGTAAAGAGGCTCGGGAAGAGGTCCGAGGATATCGGCTCCATCGTCTCGGTCATAAATGAGATAGCCGATCAGACGAACCTCCTTGCGCTCAACGCCGCCATAGAGGCGGCCAGAGCAGGCGATCAGGGCAGGGGTTTCGCCGTCGTGGCGGATGAGGTGAGAAGGCTCGCCGAGAGGACCTCGAAGGCAACCAAGGAGATAAGCGGGATGATAACGGCGATACAGGAAGAGACAGGAAAGGCAGTAGGCGCGATGGACTCCGGGGTCTCCAGGGTCGAAAACGGCGTGAAGCTCGCGAACCAGGCCGGAGAGGCCCTGCACCAGATAGTCTCAGGCGTTGAGAGCGTCACCGAGATGATAGGCCAGATAGCGACATCCGCCGAGGAGCAGAGCGCGACGACGGACGAGATAACCCAGTCGATGGATTCGATCGCCGGGGTCGCGGTGGCCAACGTGGGGTCCATAGCGGAGGTCTCTCACGCGACGGAAGACCTCGCGAAACTCGCCGCGGAGCTCCAGGACCTGGTCGCTAACTTCAAGACAACAGCCAAAGCGGATAGGGAGGCCAAGGAGGCCCGCCCCGATTCTTTTAAAGATTCCTCAAGCCGCAAGTTTGTGCCCCGCCTGCTGAAAATAGAGAACGCTTAGGTTCTCCCGCATAAACCCCCGAGCCGGATCACCCGCCGCCCCCTGACCACCAGGGGGCGCTCCCCATTTCTTCTTATAAAAATTATTCTTTTTCCTGACTGCTCGGCGCAGGGCCAAAGTCTCGAACGGAGCCTTTGGGGTAAATCAAATCTTCAGTCGTTTGATACGAATTTGCCCGTCCAGCCAGGACTGTGTCAGGTCGTAAATAAAAATGCTCACATATTCGCATATATGCTCCGCTTTTTATTTCCGCCCTTCCTTGACCTCAGAAAAAATTCCTTATTTTTAGAGGTAGCCTATAAAACTTCCTTGAAATGCGTAAGGGAAATGCTATTATAAATGACTTGATTTGCTGTGACGGCGCGGGGGCAGTTTAAAACTGTGCCGTTTAATACCTGAAGATTCAGAATTTGTTCAGGTTGCACAAAAAGTTCCAGATGCGAGGCGTCGAGAAGCGAGGAATGAGGCGTACTTAGTTGTACGCCGCAGTGACGAGCGCCGAAGACAACGAAGCAGATGGATTTTTTGTGCGGCCTGTAATGTCGGGGCGTGGCTCAGCCTGGTAGAGCACCGCGTTCGGGACGCGGGGGCCGGAGGTT
>JACREU010000121.1 GCA_016212705.1 Deltaproteobacteria bacterium | reverse complement strand
GTTGAGGAGGTAGTTGACGCCGGGGTGGACGGTGTCGTCGGACTTAAAAACGTTCAACGCCTCTTCCTTCTTGTCCGGCCTCCAGACGTCGGAGACCGACATGACCGCGATGAGGACGCCCTCAGGGTCGCGGAGCGCGATGTTTTTGCCGGCGCTTATCTTTTCGGCGAACGCCTCTGTCACGTCGAGCGTTATGGGCATCGTCCAGACGATGCCGGAAGCGAGCCTCATCTTCTTTACGACGGAATCATAGTCGGCCTTCCCCATGAAACCGTCGAGCGGAGAAAACCCGCCGTTCAAGAGCATCTCGATGTCCCAGAGCTGTCTTTCGGTTAAGTCCCAGGACACGAAATCGCGGGCCTCTTTTTTAAGCTGTTCGGCCTCGGCTTCGGGTACGATCAACTCCTTTAAAACTCCTCCATGCGGCGCGGTGATATTAGACACAATACAAATCCTCCTTTTTACTGTTTGAGGCCTCTCTAAAAATTGTTATTTTCCCCGATCTCTGCGTCAGGTCGGAAATAAAAATACTCACATATTACCATATATGCTCCGCTTTTTATTTCCGCCCTTCCTTGACCTCGAAAAAAATCCCTAATTTTTAGAGGGAGCCATTATTTATTCTTCAAGATATTCCTGCCACGGGAACGGCGGCGCCCCGGTGACCATGAAAAACGGGTTCAAGAGATATTCCTTATTATAACCAAGCTCCCTGCCCTCAAGGTCCGTAACAGACCCGCCGGCGGCTTTTACCACCGCGTGCGCCGCGGCCGGGTCCCACTCCATCGTCGGGCCGAACCTCCGAGACAGGTGCGCGCTCCCTTCGGCGACGAGGCAGAACTTAAGGGAACTCCCCATTGAGATAAAATCCGCTTCGCCGATTCTTTTTAAAAATTCCCCAAGCTCATGCGTGGCGTGCGAGCGCGAGCCTACGGCCTTAAGCCTCTCTCCCCTGTAGTCCGCGACCCTTATCACGGTCTCGCCGTCCTTGTCAATCCTGAACGCCCCCTCGCCGACTATCCCGCAGTAGCTCACGCCGAGCGCGGGCGCGTGGACGATGCCGACTATCGGACGACCGTCCTCGACGAGCGCGATATTTACCGTGAACTCGCCGTTCCGCTTTATGAACTCCTTTGTGCCGTCGAGCGGGTCTACTATCCAGAGCCGCTTCCAGAGCTTGCGCACTTCATAAGGCTCGGCCTTCGTCTCTTCCGAGAGGACCGGGATACCGGGGGCGATTTTCTTAAGCCCTTCGCCTATCACCCTGTCGGCCGCCTCGTCCGCGGCTGTCAAAGGAGAACTGTCTTCCTTGCAGGTCGTCTTGAGGTCTCCGCCCTCGTAGACCCTTAATATCTCTTCACCGGCCTTCAGCGCAACGGAGAGCGCCTCTTTCGCAAGGGTAATAAGTGCCATGCGGCTATTTATGCAGGCCGCATTCGGTCTTCTTCCCGGCCCACCTGCCGCTACGCGGGTCCTCTCCGGGGGCGACCTGCCTCGTGCAGGGCTCGCACCCGATAGAAGGGTAGCCCTCGTCGATGAGTTTGTTGTACGGGACGTCGTTGGCCGCTATATAGTCCCAGACCTGCTTATCGGTCCAGTCGACTATGGGATTCACCTTTACGAGGTTGAACTTCTTGTCCCACGCAACGATTGGCGCCCCCGCCCTTGTCGAGGCCTCAGTACGCCGCAGGCCCGTCATCCAGCACTTGAGGCCCGAAAGGACTCTTTTTAGAGGCTCGACCTTCAATATCTCGCAACACTTATCCGGGTCGGTCTTCCAGAGCTCTTTGCCGTACTTATCGTCCATCTCTTCAGGAGATATGCAGGCCGTGTGTCTCTCGACCTTTATCCCGTACTTCGCCTCAGCCCGCCTTACGACGTCGAGCGTTTCCTTGAAAAGGTGTCCGGTGTCGAGGTAGAATATCCTCGCGTCGGGCTTTACCTTGACGATCATGTCAAGGAGCGTCAGCTCCGCGAAACTGCAGGCGAGCGCGAACTCGTCGCGCCTGAAATTTTCGACTACCCATCTTATCGCGGCCTCCGGGCCCCTGCCTTCGAGGGACTCATTCACCGCCTTCAACTCCACTTCAGTCCAGACCTTACTCATCTAACCCTCCTCGAAGAGCACGACCTCGCACAAGGCCTTCTCCTTGACCTCGTCGGCCATCGACCTGGAGAAGTATTTTAAAAAGCTTCGTTTGCGCCTCTTTACAAGCACGGCGGTCGAAACGTCCATAGTCTTTATAAGGGAGAGGACCTTCAGCATGAAGTCGCCCTGCTCCATAAGGGGCTCGAATTCGACGCCTTCTTCCATCGCCCTTATCTGCACCTTGCCGAGCTCCTCGTAGCCCCTCTGGCGGTACTCTTTCATGATCGACTCGGATAACTGCGTCGAGGGCTTGTCCCCGATAAAGCCTATATCCGAGAACTTGTCAAAGACCTCGCTGGCGAGCCCGGTCTCAAGGAGATAGAGCGCTATGAGCCCTGCGCCGTCCTTTTTAGCCCTTTTTACGGCGTAGTCTATCGCCTCCTCCGAGGTCCCGGAGGTCGAGAGCACTATCAGCACCTTTTTCATCGCGAGTACCCCATGCCTATGAGCGGCCACCACCATGCCGCGACGAGGTTGAAGACGACCCACGAGGTTATGCACATGATAAAGCCGCCCTTGACCATGTCCCTGACCTTTATATGGTTCGACGAGACCGCTATCGCGTTCGCCGGGGTCGACATCGGGAACATGAAGGCGAGCCCGGCCGGGACGGCTATCGCGTATGTGACTATCGCCGGGTCCATCGAGAGCTTCTCCGCAAGGCCGATCGATACCGGCAGCAGTATCGCTATTACCGCCGCGTTGCTCATCGCCTCGGTAAGGAAAATCGCGAGGAACGAGAAGACCGCGAATACCATCCACGGGGTCGTCGCCCACGCGCCGAGCGCCTCTGTCACGAGCCACGAGGCAGCCCCGCTCCTGTCGAGCGCGGTGCCGAGTATTATCGCGCCGCCGTACATGAGGATGATGCCCCAGTTGACGTACTCCTCGATGTCCTTCCACTTTACGAGCTTGAAGATAAAGAGGACTACGACGGCGCTCAAGGCGATTGTCGCGAGCCCGAGCGACCTGCCGAGGGACATCCACGAGATTATGGTCAGCGCCATGACGAGCCCGACCGCGTACTCCCTGTAGCTTATCTTCCCGAGGTTTTTGAGCCTGTGGACAAGGACACCGTGGGCCTTGTCCACGTCCGTCACGTCTATCGGATACGACCTCGTAAGGAAAAAGTACCCGACCGGCATCATCACGAGGACGAGCGGCAGGACCGCTATCGTATAGTCGAGAAAGCCGATGGTCGCGCCGGTCGTCTCCTTGAGTATCCCTATGGCGAGCGGGACCCTCGCGCCGCCCAAAAACGTCGCCACGCCGCCTATGACGCATCCCCACGCGAGCGCGAAAAAGAGGAGCTTGCCGTAGTTGGACTTCCCGGGTTTGAGCCCCAGGCCCTTCGATATCTCGAGCACTATGGGAAAGAGCATGGCCGCTACCGCGTGCTCGGACATGAAGAACGAGAGCACCGCCGCGAGAAGGAAGATTATTATGAGGAGCTGCCTCGGGGACCTCCCGAACCTGCCCATTATGTTAAGGGCGATCCTCGTGGACAGCCCCACGTGCATTATGGCGCCGGCGAGTATGAACGCGCCGAGTATGAAAAAGACCGCCTCGTTGCCGAAAATGGCGTAGGTCTCCCGCGTCGGCAGGACCCCCATGACCGGGACGAGAACGATGGCTAAGAGGCTCGTTATCGCGAGCGGAACGATGTTCGATACCCAGAGGATAAGGCAGACGGCGAAAATAGCAATCGCCTTCTGCCCCTCGGGTGAGAGCCCCTCCGGCGTCGGCATCGCTATGAGGCCCCAGAAGACGAGGGCAACCGCCAGATAGAAGGCGGGCCTCAATGCCTTCAGGATGAGTATCACCCATATGGGCCTTGTGTCTATCTCAACGGACACCGCGCGCCCCTGTAACGATTTTTTTAAAAAAAACCCTACTCAGAGTCGTCCTCCCTGTCTATGACCCGGAGCTTCCTCCGGAGCGTGGCGAGCCCCCAGGCGGTCTTTTTCCCGAGCCTGGACTTGTAGAACCCGTCAACGATAGACCTCTGCCTGGGGCCGTCCACTATGGCTTTGAGCTCGACCGGGGTCGTGACCATGCTTATGTCCCGGACCCAGTTGACGTTTATCCTGCTCTTCTTTATCGACTTGTACAGGTGCTTGTAGACCGGGAGTATTATCTCGGTATCGAGCGGCTCTATCCGGAGCGCCCTGTTAGCCGACGGCCTGTAAATCGGGAGAATCGGCACGACCCCGATGCCCGTCAGGTAATCTATGCCCATGCAGGTAGAGCCAGGTGGTTCGAGCCCGACGATAAGGTGGGAGGCGACCGTGCCGCTCGGGAACACCTTTGCCGCGTGCTCGAGCGCCTCCAGATACCTCTTATGCCCGATGAGGGTAGCCCTCCCCGGGCATATTATCTCGAAGAGCTCCTTGTCGAATATCTCAAGGTTATAGAGGACGGAATCAGCCCCGAGGGCGTATGTCTCGTCTATCCAGCGGTTCTTCCTGGGCGGCAGGGCCTCTACCGCAACGAGACAGTTGAAACTCTTCTTTACGGCGAGGATATAGGGTTTCAGGAACTCTATGCCGCCGTCGTCGGAGTCGCTGAAACCGATGGAAAAGTATATTATCTCGGATGCCTTCTCCTTCAGGACCGCCTCGACCGCCTCAAGGACCTCTTCAACCGAATAGACGACGCCGTCCCTCCCCGTTACGTTGAAGTTCCCGGCGCAGTACTTGCACTCTATCGCCCTGTTGAAAAAATCGCACCTCTGAGACGGCGTGACGACCGTATAACTGCCGTGGACGACCGCTATGTTCGATAACGGGACGCCTGAAGCAGTGCGCCTGTTGTAGAAGGCTGGGCGCTCGACGAGCGAGACCTCGACATCGGAGACGCCGTCGGTTATGAGATACCCGCTCCCCTTCTTTTTTATGAGGTACG
>JACREU010000018.1 GCA_016212705.1 Deltaproteobacteria bacterium | reverse complement strand
CGTAGGTGCCCATCTTCAAAAGTACGGCGGCCAGGATGACACTGCCCGCGGTCGGGGCCTCGACGTGAGCGTCAGGGAGCCACGTATGGAACGGGAATACCGGCACCTTTATGGCGAAGCCGAGGAAGAACGTCAGGAATACCCACCACTGGAGGTTGTACGGGTACGAGACCTCGTAGAGCTTAAGCAGGTTGAATGTGTACTCGCCGGTAGCGGACCCGTGCGCGTAGTAAAGGGCGAGAATGCCGACCAGCATGAAGACCGACCCGAAGAGGGTGTACAGGAAGAACTTGATGTTAGCGTAGAGCTTTCTCGGGCCTCCCCAGACGCCTATGAGGAAGAACATCGGGATAAGCCCTATCTCCCAGAACACGAAGAAGAGGATCATGTCGAGCGCGACGAAGACGCCGATCATCCCGGCCTCGAGGATCATGAGGTGTATCATGTACTCTTTCACCCGCTCGTCTATCGCGGACCACGACGCGAGTATCGCTATGGCGCTCGTAAACGTAGTGAGGAGCACGAGGAGGAGGCTTATCCCGTCCATGCCGAGGAAGTACTCGACCCCGATCCCCGGTATCCAGGCCGCCTTTTCCACGAACTGCATCTTGTAGGTCGATGAGTCGAAGTAGAAAAGGAGTATGAGCGAGATGACGAAGTTGAAGAGCGCGACCCCGAAGGCGGTCGAGCGAATCGCCTCCTTCTGCCCCGAGGGGAAAAAGAAGAGCGCTCCGGCGCCGAGGAGCGGGATGAGTATCAGTATCGAGAGTATCGGTATGCCGAGCGCGTTTTCTATCATGCCTTAGCCGAGTAGGACCCTTACTATTATTATAAGCACGCCGACGACGAAGACGAGGGCGTAGTTCTGGAGGTATCCCGTCTGGAGCCTCCGCCAGATTGAGCTGTTATATGTAACGAGAGTGGACACGGAGTTGACGAGCCCGTCGACTATATAGATGTCGAACTTGTGCGACGCCCATGCCGTGAGCCTCGTCGCCCACGCCGCAAAATTGACGAACCAGTCTATTACGCCGAGGTCGAAGGACAGGCACCAGTCGCAGAACCTCTTGATGGGGTCGACGACGAGGTAGTCGTATATCTCGTCGATGTAGTACTTGTTGAAGAGGAGCCTGTGAAGCCCCTTGAAGCTTGAGGCTATCGCCTCCGGCCTCCAGAACGACGGCGCGTACTTCTTCATCGGCGCATAGTAGAGAAGGGACGCGAGGAATATGCCGGTCAGCCCGACCGCGACGGAAACGCCCATCATTATCAGTTCGAGCCCCCCGTGGACGGCCTCCGCGTGTAGCTCCTGCCCGGCGTGCCCGAATACCGGGTTCAGGAACTGGTGCGCGGCGGTCCCCTCCTCGAAGAGCGGAATGCCGATTACGCCGCCGACCGCCGAGAGTATCGCGAGTATTATGAGCGGGATGGTCATGGAGGACGGCGACTCATGCAGGTGGTGTTTAGTGTGGTCGTCGGCCCTGCACTCGCCGGTAAAGGTCATGAAGACCTGTCTGAACATGTAAAACGCCGTCATGCCGGCGGTCAGTAGCCCGACCGCCCATATCACGAAGTGCCCCTTCTCGAAGGCCTCCCAGAGTATCTCGTCCTTTGACCAGAAGCCGCTGAACGGCGGCATTCCGGCTATGGCGAGAGCGCCTATTATGAAGGTAACGGACGTGATCTTCATGTGCGAGTGGAGCCCGCCCATCCTCCTCATGTCCTGCTCTCCGCCCATCGCGTGTATGACGGAGCCGGAGCCGAGGAACATGAGCCCCTTGAAGAAGGCGTGGGTCATGAGGTGAAAGACCCCCGCGCCGTAGGCCCCGACGCCGACGGCCGCGAACATGTACCCGAGCTGGCTGACGGTGGAATACGCGAGCACCTTTTTAATGTCGTTCTGGACGAGGCCCATCGTCGCCGCGAAGAGCGCCGTGAATATGCCGACCGAGGCTATGATGTTCCCGACGTGCGGGATGAGCGAATAAAGCGCGTTGTTCCTCGCCACCATATATACGCCGGCGGTGACCATCGTCGCGGCGTGTATGAGCGCGCTCACCGGTGTCGGCCCCTCCATCGCGTCCGGGAGCCAGACGTATAGCGGCACCTGGGCGGACTTGCCGGCGGCGCCGACGAAAAGGAGGAGCCCTATGATAGTAAGTGTCGCCGGGTCGATACTATGGATGTTCTCGAAGACTGTCTTATAGTCGAGAGAGCCCGCCCCCAGGTCCGAGAGGCTCCAGTAGAGGAGGAAGAGACCGAGGATGAAGCCGAAGTCGCCGATCCTGTTGACTACGAACGCCTTCTTTCCGGCGTCCGAGGCCGATTTTTTCTCATACCAGAAGCCTATCAGGAGGTAGGAGCACAGACCCACGCCCTCCCAGCCGAGGAACATCACAAGGTAGTTGGAGCCCAATACCAGCATCAGCATGAAGAAGACGAAGAGGTTCAGGTAGCACATGTACCTCCAGTACGCCTTGTCGTCATGCATGTAGCCGGTCGAGTATACGTGTATGAGGAACCCGACGCCGGTTACGATGAGTATCATGAGCGCCGAGAGCGGGTCTATGAGGAAGGCCATGTCCACGCTGAAGGACCCGCTCGCTATCCAGGAGAAGAAGGAGACGACGACCGACCTCTCGGGCGCGGGCAGAAGCATGAGCTTGTAGAACGTGCATACCGACACGACGAAGGCCGCGGCCATGACGAGGCACGCGATGAGCCCCACCGCCCTCTTCGGGAGCTTGGACCCTATAACCCCGTTTACGGTCGCGCCCAGGAGCGGCAGGAGCGGTATCAGGAATACGAATTCCATCGTTAACCCCTCATCTCGTCAAGCTCGTCGACGTAGACCGTCCGGCGCCGCCGATACACGGCGACGAGTATGGCAAGGCCTATGGCCGCCTCGGCCGCCGCTATGGTGATGCTGAATACGACGAATATCGTCCCGTTCAGGTTCTGGAGGAAGTACGAAAACGCCGCGAGGCTGATGTTCACGGAATTGAATATGAGCTCGAGCGACATGAGCACTATGATGATGTTCCGGCGTAACAGCACCCCGGCGGTGCCCACGAGGAACAGGATGAAGCTCAGGACCAGGTAGTGTGTGAGTGTAAGCGCCATCAGCCCTTGTTCTCCTTGCCCTGCCCGCTCATGACGAGGACGACCGCGCCGATAAGCGCTATCAAAAGCAGGATGGATACGACCTCGAACGGGAATATGTAGCTCGTGTAGAGCGACTTTCCTATGACCTCGGTGTTTTTCATAAGCGCCGGCTCGTCAAAAGGCCCGAGCGGCGCGGTTATCTTTCCGGATACTACGAGTATCCCCATGACGACGAAGAGCCCGGCTACGGCGGCAAGCGCCGGGACCGTCTGGCCGTGGAAACGCTCCCTGAACTGCTCTCTCCCGATGTCGAGGACGAGGACCGCGAAGAGGAACAATACCATTATCGCGCCGACGTAGATGAAGAGCTGCACCGCGGCCAGGAACGGCGAACGGAGCAGTATGTATATCGCCGCGACCTGCAGGAAGCAGACGATCAGGTAGAAGGCGCTGTGGACCGGGTTCCTAACGGAAATCACCAGCACCGCCGAAACGACCGCCGCTATGGCGAACATATAGAAGAAAAACTGCTCTATCATACTTCTCTTTCCTTAGCAGGCCGCACAAACAGTCCGCCTGCTTTGTTGTCATCGGCGCTCGTTACCGAGGCGTGCAAAAGAGTACGCCTCGTTCCTCTCGTCAGCGCCTCGCATCCGATGCTTTTTGCGCAACCTGAACAAAATCAGTTCTTACGACCGTTAAAGCGGCCTCTTTCTCGTGATTGAGAGGTCCACCTTCACCTTTATGCCCCTCTTGGAGCGGAGGAACTCGGACTTCGCTATCACCCCGCCCTCGAACGACTCGGGGACCTGGACGGGCTTCAGGAGCTCTTCCCTCTGCCTTACCGTACAGCTCAAGTCCGTGCAGGCGAGCTCGTATTCCCTGCTCAGGCGCACCGCGCGCGTCGGACACGCGTCCTCGCAGTACCCGCAATACAGGCACCTGACAAGGTCTACCTTCCAGACCTTCGCAACCCTGTCGGCGATGCCCCTGCCGGTGTCGTCCTCCATCGGGATGACGGTTATGCACTGGGTCGGGCAGGCCTTGGAGCAGAGCTCGCAGGCGACACAGAGCTCCTTGCCTGTCTCGGTCCTGTTCAGCGTGTGGACGCCCCTGAAACGCCTGTACGGGACCCACTTCTCCTCGTCCGGGTACTTGTGCGTGATCGACTTCGACACGTTGTACCCGAGCGTGACCGTAAGGCCCTTCACGAAATCCGTGAAGAGGACCCTTTTTATAAGTTCAAGTATGCGGCCCTTGTCTTCCGCCATTTGCCTGTCCCTAAAAGTAAAGCCTCATGAGGCCGGTTGCGAGCACGTTAACGAGCGAGAGCGGCAAGAGTATCTTCCATCCTATGTTCATCAGCTGGTCGTATCTGTACCTCGGGAGCGTAAACCTTATCCACATGAAGAGGTAGATGAAGAACGACACCTTCGCGAGGAACCAGAATATGGGCGGTATCGGCAGCGGGATGTAAAACGGCGCGTTCCAGCCGCCGAAGAAGAGTATCACGGCGAGGACCGATACCGTCACCATCGCGATGTACTCTGCGAGCATGAAGAAGGCGAACTTCATGCCGCTGTATTCCGTGTGGAAACCCGCCGCGAGCGTCCCTTCGTCCTCAGGAAGGTCGAAAGGTATCCTGTTTATCTCGGCGGTCGACCCTATGATGAATATGAAGAACCAGACCGGCCCGACCGGGAGGTACAGGATATTCCAGTGGAGGATGTTCCCTCCCTGCGCCCTTACTATGTCCAGGAGGCTTAAGGAGTTCGCGAGCATGACTACGCCTATGACCGCGAAGCTCACCGCTATCTCGTAGCTTATCATCTGGGCGGAGGAGCGCAGGCCCCCCAGGAGCGAGTACTTGCTGTTGGACGCCCATCCGCCGAGTATTATGCCGTATATGCCGAGCCCCGACATCGCGAGAATATAGAGGATGCCTACGTTCATGTCCGAGAGATACAGCGTAAGCTCGTAGTCCAACCCCGGTATCGTTACCTTCTCGCCGAACGGTATCGCCGCGAAGACGGCGAAGGCCGGCACCATCGCGAGGAGCGGCGCTATGACGAAGAGTAGCTTGTCCGCCTTGTACGGGACGATGTCCTCCTTCATGAGGAGCTTTATCATGTCCGCAAAGGGCTGAAGGAGTCCGTGGGGGCCGACCCTGTAAGGCCCGAGCCTCACTTGGATGTGTCCGGCGATCTTCCTCTCGAGCCAGGTAAGGGGCAGCGGCAGTCCGAAGAGGACCATGGCGATGGCCCCCGCCTTGACGATTATGAGTATGAACTCTATTATTGTAGATGTATCCGGCATCCTGTGTCCCTTAGGGCTCTCCGCCCTCGCGCACCTTATCTCGTGTACCGCCCTCGCGGCCTCTCAGGCCGCCCTTGCAGTCTACCTTCTCCTGCCCCACATGTAGTTGACCATCTCTATGTAGCGCGAGTTCATGCCGCGGACTATCGAGTGTATGGTGAAGACGATGTTCTTCAAAAGCTTGTAGATGATCCTCGGGTTCCCGTCGACGAGGGTCTCGAAGTCGGCCTTCTCCATCATGTAGGTCTCCAGGTCCGAGACCGCCACGACAGTCGCCGACCGGGGCCTCCCGTCAAGGAAACTCATCTCTCCGAATATGTCCCCGTCCTTCATTATGGTGAGAGTGAAGAGCTCCCCGTCCGGGGCCGTCTTGCAGGCCTTTACCTCGCCCTTCTTGATGACATATATGGACGCGCCGTCCTCGGACTCCTTGAATATCGTATCCCCGAGCTTGAAGTCCTTCTTTTTGATGATCTTCGATACTATCGCGAGCTCGTTGTCCGAAAGGTCCGAGAAAAAAGCCAGTTCCCTCAAAAGCTTGGGGTCTACCATGACAGTCCCTCCGATTTCAGGCGGGCAAGCCGCCTATTGCGTTTCCATTGCTTCATTTTATAAATATACGAACGCGGTCGAATTGCGTCAGTCCCCTGCCTGCCCGGCCCTTAGGTTTTCAACCCCGGCCCCTTAAGCCCATCCGGCCCTCAGGCCTTCGTTATGGACACCATCGGCGGGCCTTCGCCCCGCCGGAGGAACCTGTTGACCGGCACATCCTCGAAGTTCTCGGCGAGGAAGGCGTGTCCGTTCTTAGAGCCCCGCGCGGTCCTTAAAGTAACGATCGCCTCGTAGTCCTTTGACTTAAGCCTCACCTTTTCCCCGCTCTTAAGCCCGAGGGATGCCGCGTCCTCTTCGCTTATCTCGACGACCGCGGCCTTAAGGAGCCCCGAAAGCGTCTCCGACCTCATCGTGCCTTTTCCGGAGTGGAAGAGGTGGTTGCCTGTTATGAGCCTGAACTGGTATTCGGCGTTTTCGCGCGCGGGCTTCGCGGCGAACTCCCTGGATGAGAGAGCCGCGGAAGCGGACGCCTGCACGAGCGCCTCCTTCAGGTCGAGCCTGTTGTCGCTGTTCCTCTTGTTGTTGAACGAGAGAGAGACCTTCGAGTACATGGGGTTTACGCCGCGTATCTCGTCGAGGGCGAGCACGAAGTTCTTGGGCCCGAAGGACGGGTCGAACCTCTCGCCTATCGCCCTTATTATGTCGAGGTCGGGCTTCGCCTTGCCCGGAGGGTGCATGAGCCTCCTTATCACCTGGGCCCTGCCCTCCTGGTTGGTGAACGTCCCTTCCTTCTCTCCGAACGCCGCGCCGGGGAGCACAACGTGCGCGAACCGGGCGGTCTCGGTCATGAAGGTGTCCTGGACCACGAGAAATTTGACTTTGCCGAGGGCATCGGTAGCGGCCCCCTCGTCAGGGTACATGGCGGCGACGTCGGACCCGGCGATATAGAGGAAGTCTATCGCGTCCTTTCCGGCCGCCTCAAGCATACCGTCGGTCGACAGCCCCGTCTTTGCGGCCTTCGAGTACGCGGGGCCCAAGGACGGGTGCACGCCCATCTCCCAAGCCCCCCTCTGGTTCGCCCTGTCGAGGAGCGGCAGGACCGAGACCTTCTTTCCCGACGACTTCAGCAGTTCCTTCAAGAGCCCGAGCTTCGCGATCCCCTCGGGGTATCTCAAGAACTCCGTCCCGGCCATTATGGCGACGGACTCCGAAGACTTGAGCTTCCTCGCGAGCGACTCGACCGATTCACCCGTTACGCCGGCCTCCGCGGTTACTGACGAGAGCCTGCCCGCCGCGATATTTCCGAGCTCGCCTGCGCCGGCGACCTTCGAGGCGTTAAGGGAGAGAATGACCGACTCGAGGAGCGCGCCGGCTTTGCCCGCCATGTGCCTTATCGTAAGGTTCGCCGAGCTGTCGAGCTTCATGGCGCGCGGCGAGGCTATGACGAGGTTCATCCTTCTGCCGGCGCTTATGCGCCTTATTATGTAATCCGTTACCGGGTTCTCGTCAGAGACGTGGGAGCCTATGACAAGGACGGTGTCGGTCTCCATGCAGTCGAAGACCGACACGCCGCCGGAGTCCATCGAGGCGGCCTTTATGAACGATTCTACCGCGTCGGCGTCGAACCGCGCGCTCGAATCGATATTGGAGCTGCCGAATATGGTCCTCAATAGCTTCTGGAAGAGGTACAGCTCTTCGTTCGTAAGCCGGGGAGACGCGATGCCTCCGATCCTCTCGCCGTTTGACGGGACGTTCTCCTTTATAACGGCGAGGGCCTCCTGCCACGAGGCGGGCTCCAGCTTTCCAAACCTTCTGACGAGCGGGGTTTTAAGCCTCTCGGCGCGGGTCAAGAAGTCGTTGCCGAACCTGCCGCGCGCGCAGAGCGTCTCGCTGTTAAGGCCCACGCCCAACTGGGCCTTGGACCTTATCAGCACCCCGTCCCTCTCCTCTATGACCATCCTGCAGCCTGTCGCGCACCACTGGCAGATGGTATCCGCGCCCTTAAGGTCCCACGGCCTCGTCTTGTACCT
>JACREU010000120.1 GCA_016212705.1 Deltaproteobacteria bacterium | reverse complement strand
GGGCTCCACAAACATACTTTCTACCTGCACCTGAAGGAAACTGAGTTTCGTTTCAATCTCAGATGCGATAACATATATTTGGAACTGTTAAAAATGTTCCGCAAGACCCCTTTATAACCTTGTTTGCTTCCTAAGACCCATTCCTTTTAAGGGTCTCCTCGAATATACGCTCCTTCCACTCGGCCTGCCCATCGTAGGAGATGTGCTGGAGCGCGCACCCTCCGCACGCGCCGAAGACCGGGCAGGAAGGCGAAACCCTCTGGGGAGAGGGCGAGACGACCTCGACGAGCGCCCCCTCCGAGAACCCCTTCTTCTCCGTGACGACCTCTACTCGCGCCCTGTCCCCCGGCGCGGTAAACGGGACGAATACGACCTTGCCGTCAATCCTGCCGATGCCCCTGCCCCCGAAGGCGAGGGATGTTATATCAACGATGTGTTCCATGATGCTCCCTGAAAAATTGTGGCCTGCCAAGCGCCTAAGTGAGATACCCCGCGCAATCTCCGCGGGGTATCTCTAAACTTCCCCTCCCCTTATCTTAAATATCGGGAGGGGATAGAGGAGAGGGTGAAATCTCGTTCACCCCCCCCCCAACACCGCTTCCCCGTCAGGGGGAGGAGATTTTTAAATGATAGACAGCCAAGTGTTAACCAATATGAAACTCGATGATTCTTTACTGCCTCATCATCCTCTTCATCTTCTCAACGGCGGAAAGGGCGTCGCCTCCGTACTCGTCGGCCTTGACCTTGTCCGAGAACTCCTTTGTGACGACCGCGCCGCCGACGATGGTCATGACCTTTACGCCCCTGTCCTTAAGCTCCTTTATTACCTTGTCCATCTCCATGACCGTCGTCGTCATGAGGGCGGAGAGGCCGACGATATCGGCCTTTTTACTCACCGCCTCCTCTACTATCCGCGCCGACGATACGTTCTTGCCGAGGTCAATTACCTCGAACCCGTGGTTCTCAAGGAGCGTAGCGAGGATGTTCTTGCCGATGTCGTGAATGTCGCCCTCGACGGTCGCGAGTATCACTTTGCCGAGCGACGGGCCGCTCTTTCCCTTGAGCTCCTTTTTGAGCCTCGCGAAGGCCTTCTTCATGGTCTCTGCCGAGAGCATCACCTGCGGCAGATAATACTTGTTACAGCCAAAGAGCCTCCCGACCTCTTCGAGGCCGGGGACGAGCCCCTCCCCGCTTATTTTTATCGGGTCCCAGCCATCTTTCAGCGCCTCTTCGACAAGAGCGACTATATTCTCCTCGTCGCCCTCGATGACGGCCTTTTTAAGCCTCGCCTCCAGCGTCGTCGGTGCGCTTGCTGAAGGCGCGGCCGTCCCTTTATCAGCGCCGGCCTCTGCCGTCTGCGCCTGGTGCCTCTTTATGTACCTCTCCGCCCTGATGTCCTGATTGAGGAGCACGAGGGACGAGTGGTACGCGTCCATCATCGCCTTGTTGTTCGGGTTGATGATGGCCGAATCCAGCCCCGCGGCTATGGCCATCGTAAGGAACGACGCGTTTATCACCTCGCGGGCAGGCAGGCCAAACGATATGTTCGATACGCCTAAGACGGTCGTCAACCCGAGCCTCTCCTTTAAAAGCCTTATGGCCTTGAGCGTCTCTATCGCGCTCAACGGCGCGGCGGATACCGTCATGGCGAGGCAGTCGAAGATAAGGTCCTCTTTCCTCATCCCGGCCTCTATCGCCCTCTTCAATATGCGTTCGGCGACGGCTACCCTCCCCTCTGCGGTATCCGGTATGCCGGCATCGTCGAGCGTAAGCGCCAGGACGGCGGCCCCGTACTTTTTGGCGAGAGGGAGGATGGTGGCGAGCTTTTTCTCCTCCCCGCTTATCGAATTTACGAGCGGCCTGCCGTCAACGGCCTTTAGCCCGGCCTCGATCGCCTCGGGGCTTGACGAATCTATGACTATGGGGAGCGTCGAGTTCTCATTCACCGCGAATACGGCCCTGCCCATCGACTCCGTCTCGTCTATGCCGGGGACGCCGACGTTGACGTCGAGGGCGTGCGCGCCGCTTACCGCCTGCGCGCGCGCCTCGTTCCTGATGCCGGCGGTCTTCCCCTCTTTTATCTCCTGCGCGAGCGCCTTCCTGCCCGTCGGGTTTATCCTCTCGCCTATGACTATCGCAGGGAGCCCTCCGCCGAAGAGAGTAAAGGACGTCCTGCTGGCGAGCGCGGTGAAGTTTTTCCTCTCCCGCCGGACCGGCTTGAGCGACTTGAAAATCGTCCCCATCTTCCTTATATGCTCCGGCGTCGTCCCGCAACACCCGCCGAGGACGCGGACGCCGGAGTCCACGAGCTTCGGCACGAACGACGCCATCTCCTCGGGGGAGGCCGGGAATACGGTCTCAGTCCCCTTGAGCACGGGCAGGCCCGCGTTCGGTTGCGCGATCAGCGGGGTGTCCACCACCCTCGACATCGCGCTTACGGCCTGGTATATGCCTTCTATCCCCAATGAGCAGTTGGCGCCTATGCAGTCGGCGCCCACGGCCGCGGCCATTATCGCGAAAGATTCCGGCGGCGTGCCGAGGACCGTCCTCATCGTCTGGTCGAAGGTCATGGTGGCGACGACCGGGAGGCCTACGGACTTTGCGGCCATTATCGCGGCCTTCATCTCTTTTATGTCCATCATCGTCTCGATGATGACGAGGTCTGCGCCGCCGAGTTTGAGCGCCTCGGCCTGCTCGGCGTAAATGGAGAACGCCTCGTCGAAGGTCATGTCGCCGACCGGCTCAACGAACCTCCCGGTGGGGCCGAAGCCTCCGGCGACGAACCGGTCCTTCCCCGCCTCCTCGCGAGCGCACCGCGCCGCCGCGACGTTTATCTCCTTCAACTTCCCTTCGAGGCCGTACTCGGCGAGCTTGGCCCTGTTCGCGCCGAAGGTGTTGGTCGTAACGATGTCCGAGCCCGCCTCGATGTAGGCGGCGTGGACCTTCCTTACCATCGCCGGGTCTTTGAGGGATAGCTCGTCAGGGCACCCGCCGGGCTTCAGACCCAGCCTCTGGAGCATGGTGCCGGTCGCTCCGTCAAAGAGGAGAGGGCGCGCGTTCAAGGCTTCAAGGAATCTGTTTTTCATCAACGTCAGGTCTCCAAAAGGGGGTTAAATCGTTTATTTTATACTTTTACGCGCCCGCAGGCAAGAAAGAGTTTTGGGACGCGCATTAAACATTCCATTGAAATCGCCCCCTGATTGCGGATATAGTACCTTAAATTTCAAACACACCGGAGCCGCCTATGAAACAACTCTCCGTAATACTCCTGCTCATGCTCACGGCCTGCGCCGCGCAGAAGGCGGTTGAGGAAAAAGAGGTGAAAAAAGAGCTCTCCTTCCCCCGGGTCTTGACGTACAAGGTCCCCGGAGAGACGCTCCTCACGCACGAGGACAAGTGGTTCGTCTACGACGCGAAGTTCGACTACGTCGTAAAGGGCGAGTTCGACAACACGAACCGGATGTACGGCTCGTGCCCCATAGCAAAGGCCGACTACAAGGTGACTGACAAGGAGACGAAACTCGTCGTCAGGGAGACTACCTACACCCAGTGGCCGTGCGACCCGTGCCACAGCAGATAAGGAGAAGCGGATGAACCATCAGGCGCACACCGTCTCAGCGCACCCCGACATACCCATCACCGTAGGGACCGAGCTCCTCCTTGAGCTCGTCGATCTCAAGCTCAAGATGCGCGGCGAGCTCGCTGGAGGCGAGCACCGCAGATACCTGATCGTAAAACTCCCGGACGATGACCTCGGCTTCAGCGTCGATTCCCTCAAGGGCTCCAAGATGATCCTCCGCTACCTCTTCAAGGGCTCGGTCTACGGGTTCAAATCAGAGGTCGTGCAGACGCTCGCCTCGCCTTTCAGACTCGCCTTCGTCGCTTACCCGGAGAAGGTCGAAGAATTCAAGGTAAGGAACACGCCGAGGTACGAGTGCATCCTGCCGGGGTCAGCCGAGCTCGGGGATGAGACCGTCGAGATAGTCGTCATAGACATAAGCACAAAGGGGTGCAGGGCGATCATAAACACCGGAGATATCAGGGACAGGGACAAGTCGCTCGGCGCGCTCGACATCGGGAAAGGGCTCGCAGTCACGGTGCAACTGCCGGGCGCCGAGGAGAAGCTCCGCTTCCAGGGCGAGGTGAAGAACCTGTCGAAGGACAGCGAGCGCGCCGTAGTCGGGCTCCTCTTCAAGGAGGCGGACGATAAATCCGAAGGCAAGCTCTCCTCATTCCTCACCCTTATTTCAGCGGTAAAGCCGAGGGAGTGAGGACGCCAGGCGCGCGCCCAGAGTCTTGAACGGGCAGGTTACTGAATCCTCGCAATGACATACAAAACACCAAAAAGGGCGGGGGCCCTCAAAGGCCCCGCCCTTTTATTGTCTTCCAATAGACCCCCGGACTAACCGGCCCATCCGCCAAAGGGACTACGCTGTATAAAAACCATACACTTTGATTAACGCAGTATTAAAAAAAGCCCCTTTCCCCTGATTCGCGTAAAGCCCGTTTTTCAACCTGCCGATATATAAACTAAGTACAAGGATGTAAGCGCAAATCACATGGAGGTGAGCATATGCCGTACTTACAGCACCATTTGAACAGCCTGCACATATTTTGCAGGCTCCGCGCACTGGGTTTGAGCAAGGCGACGGCGATAAGGCTCTCAAGGCTCTGGGAGTACATCGTCCACCCGTTCGTCTATCTCTGGGTCCAGAGTGTCCCGGCAAAGGCGATCGTTAAACGGAGGCTCTGGAGATGAGACGCGGAAAAGGGGAGGCTTAGCCGAGCTTAAGCTCCATGTCCTCGAGGTCCTTGATCCTGTCCCTCAGTTCGGCGGCCTTCTCGAACTCGAGCCCCTTCGACGCCCTCTCCATCTCCTTCCTGAGCGCCTTTAAGAGCTTCGGTATCTCGTGCGGCGGCACGTACTCCGCCGTATCCTCGGCCGCTGCCGGCCCCTTCACCGTATAGTAGTCCCCCTCGTATATGGAGCTCAGTATGTCCTTTATACTGCTCTTTATCGTCTCAGGCGTTATCCCGTTCGCCTCGTTGTAGCCCGCCTGTATGAGCCTCCTCCTCTCGGTCTCGCCTATCGCAGTCCGCATCGAGTCCGTTACCCTGTCCGCGTACATGATGACCCTGCCGTTCACATTCCTCGCGGCCCTGCCGCAGGTCTGTATGAGAGCACGGGCGGAACGGAGAAACCCTTCCTTGTCGGCGTCCAGAATGGCTACGAGCGAGACCTCGGGAATGTCCAGCCCCTCGCGCAGCAGGTTTATGCCCACGAGGACGTCGAACTCGCCGAGTCTTAAGTCCCGCAATATCTCGATCCTTTCGAGCGTCTCTATGTCCGAGTGGAGGTACTTTACCTTAAGCCCCGCCTCGGCGTAGTGCTGGGTAAGGTCCTCGGCCATCCTCTTCGTAAGTGTCGTCACGAGGACCCTCTCGCCCTTCTTCACGCGCTTCCTTATCTCAACGAGGAGGTCGTCGACCTGGTGGGCCGCGCTCCTCACCTCTATCTCAGGGTCCATGAGCCCAGTCGGCCTTATTATCTGCTCCACGACGCGCCCGTCGGCTGCCGAGAACTCGTAAGCGGCCGGGGTCGCCGAGACATGGACCGTTTGTTTGATCTTACGCGCGAACTCGTCGAACTTAAGCGGCCTGTTGTCGAGGGCCGACGGCAACCTGAAGCCGTACTCTATGAGCGTTTCCTTCCTCGACCTGTCGCCGTGGTACATGCCGTTCAGCTGGGGGACCGTTATGTGGCTCTCGTCGATAAAGAGGATGAAGTCATCGGGAAAATAATCTATGAGCGTGTACGGCGGCTCGCCCTGGAGCCTTCCGGTAATGTGCCGCGAATAGTTCTCTATGCCGGGGCAGTAGCCCATCTCCTCCATGAACTCGAGGTCGAACTGGGTCCTCTGCTCAAGCCTCTGCGCCTCCAGGAGCCTGTTCTGCGACTTTAAAAAGACGAGCCTCTCCCGGAGCTCCGCCCTTATAGCCCCTATCGCGCGGTGGAGGTTGTCCCGCGTAGTCACATGGTGGCTCGCCGGGTGGATGAGGGCGCGCTCGACCTTCCTTATCGGCTTCCCCCTCATAGGGTCTATCTCGGTTATCGTCTCGACGGTGTCTCCGAAGAACTCTATCCTCACGGCGGTGTCGGCCTCATAGGCCGGGAATATGTCTACGACGTCGCCCCTTACCCTGAAGGCGCCCCTGTGGAAGTCGTAGTCGTTCCTCGCGTACTGCATCTCTATGAGGCGGTTTAAGAGCGCCCCCCTATCCGTCTCCATGCCGCGCTCGACGTAGACCTGCATCTTGCCGTAGTCGTCGGGCGAGCCTATGCCGTATATGCAGGAGACCGACGCGACGATGATGGAGTCCCTCCTCGTAAGGAGTGAGTGGGTCGCCGAGTGCCGGAGTTTGTCTATCTCGTCGTTTATAGAGGCGTCCTTCTCGATGAACATGTCCGTCGTCGGCACATACGCCTCGGGCTGGTAGTAATCGTAGTACGAGACGAAGTACTCTACGGCGTTCTCGGGAAAGAGGTCCTTGAACTCCGCGTAGAGCTGGGCGGCGAGCGTCTTGTTCGGCGCGATGACGAGCGCGGGCCTGCCCGTCTCCTCGATGACCTTGGCCATCGTGAAGGTCTTGCCCGAACCTGTGACGCCAAGGAGTATCTGGTGTGGATACCCCTTCTTGAGCCCTTCGGCGAGCGCCTTTATCGCCCTGGGCTGGTCGCCCTTTGGGACGAAGTCGGTCCTTATCCTGAACGGGGTATCCATATCCCTATAAAATATCATGAAATCCTCGGGGATGGGCAAAATTCAAATCAAGCGGTTGTAGTATACAAACCTCTAAAGAGCCGTGCGCCGTCCACCCTGGCCGGATGGCAAAATTTAAATCAAGCTGCTATAGTACTCGAACTCCTAAGAGGTATCCAACGGCTTTGGCCGTGCGCCTAGCACCAAAAAGCTGTTTTAATTTCGCCTCCCTTATGTTATTAGAATACATCCTGATAAATACGAGAAAGAGGCCAAAAAAGTGGCGGAAATAGACTATAAGAACACGCTCAACCTCCCGAAGACCGACTTCCAGATGAGGGCCGAGCTCCCGAAAAAAGAGCCTGAGATGCTGAAGGCCTGGGAGGAGAACGGGCTTTACGGGAAGATAACCGTTGCAGGCAAGGGCCGGGAGAAGTACATACTCCACGACGGCCCGCCGTACGCGAACGGGAACATCCACATAGGCCACGCGCTGAACAAACTCCTAAAGGACTTCATCGTCAAATCGAGGTCCATGACGGGTTTCGCGGCAGACTACGTGCCGGGGTGGGACTGCCACGGCCTCCCCATAGAGCTCCAGGTCGAAAAGGAGCTCGGCGGCAAGAAGCAGTCTCTCTCAAAAGCGGAGATAAGAAAACGGTGCAGGGCGTACGCCTCGAAGTTCATCGACGTCCAGCGCGCGGACTTCAAGAGGCTCGGCGTATTCGGCGAGTGGGAAAACCCCTACCTCACCATGAATTTTTCCTACCAGGCCTCGATAATGAGGGAGCTCGGAAGGTTCAAAGAAAAAGGCCTCGTCTACAAGGGGAAAAAACCCGTGCACTGGTGCTCATCGTGCGCGACAGCTCTCGCCGAAGCCGAGGTAGAGTACGCCGACAAGACGTCGCCTTCGATATTCGTAAGGTTCGCGCTCGACCGGCAGGAGCTCTCTGACAGGCTCAAGGTGAATATCTCCGGAAAGGCCTTTGTCGTCATCTGGACGACTACCCCGTGGACCCTGCCCGCGAACCTCGCAGTCGCGCTTCATCCGGAGCTCGACTACGTCCTTGTCGTACATGACAAGGACGCGTATATCGTAGCAGAGGGGCTCCTTGAGACCGTATCAGCCAAGTTCGGCTGGACTGACGCGAAGGTCGTAAAAAAATTCCGCTACTCGGATATCGAAGGACTTAAGGCGAAACACCCCTTCATCGACCGCGCATCCGTCCTGCTCCCCGGCGGGCATGTTACGCTGGAGGCAGGCACGGGTTGCGTACACATCGCCCCCGGCCACGGCCAGGATGACTACGAGATTGGCCTGAAATACGGACTCGACATCTACAACCCGGTCGACAACCACGGCAAGTTCACGAAAGAGGTCCCGGAGTTCGAAGGCCAGTTCGTATTCAAGGCAAACGAGAATATCATAACTGTCTTAAGGGAAAAAGGCGCGCTCCTTCTGAAAGAGGATATAAGACACTCGTACCCGCACTGCTGGAGGTGCAAGTCTCCCATCATATTCCGCGCCACCGAGCAGTGGTTCGCCTCGATGGAGGCCGGGGACTTAAGAAAGAAGGCGCTTGAAGCGATAGACAAGCAGGTCGAATGGATACCCTCGTGGGGCCGGGACCGCATATACAACATGATCGTGAACAGGCCGGACTGGTGCTTATCGAGACAGCGGGCGTGGGGCGTGCCGATACCGGCGCTACGGTGCAAGTCCTGCCTGCATTCGTTCCTCGACGTAAAGGTGACGGAGAAACTCGCCGACGACTTTGAGAAAGACGGGGCCGACATATGGTTCGAGAGGGAGCTTAAAGACCTCATCCCAGAGGGCATTAAGTGCCCGAAGTGCGGTAAAACCGATTTTGAGAGAGAAGAGGACATACTCGACGTCTGGTTCGACTCCGGCGTCTCCTTCTCTGCCGTGCTGGAGAAGAGAGAAAACCTCAAATTCCCGGCGGACCTCTACCTCGAAGGGAGCGACCAGCACAGGGGCTGGTTCCACTCGTCCTTGCTCGCTTCCATTGGCACGCGCTCGACACCCCCGTACAAGGCGGTATTGACGCACGGGTTCGTCGTCGACGGCGAGGGGCGCAAGATGTCCAAGTCCATCGGCAACGTTATCGCCCCTCAGGAGGTGATTAACAAGTACGGCGCCGAGGTATTGAGGCTCTGGGTCGCGGCAGAGGACTACAGGGAGGATATCCGCATCTCTGAGGAGATTTTAAAGAGGCTCTCCGAGGCGTACAGGAGGATAAGGAACACATTCAGGTACATATTGGGCAACCTCTACGACTTCGACCCTGTCAAGGACCTCGTCCCGTTCAATGAGCTCGAGGAGCTCGAGGAGCTCGACAGGCTGACGCTCCACAAGCTCTCAAGGCTTACGGAACGGGTCCTCGAGGCCTACAAGACCTTCGAGTTCCACGTCATATACCACTCAGTCCACAACTTCTGCTCAGTGGACTTGAGCGCCTTCTACCTCGACGTCATAAAGGACAGGCTCTACACCTGCAGGGCGGATTCCAGGGGCAGGAGGGCCGCGCAGACGGCGATATACCACGTCCTCGACCACCTCGTGCGGCTCACCGCCCCGGTCCTCGTCTTCACCTCTGAAGAGGCGTGGTCGTTCATGCCGGGGGAAAAGGCGGAGAGCGTCCACCTCTCCGCGATGCCTGTTCCGAACGCCTCCTGGATAGACGACAAGCTCGAGGAGAAGTGGGACGAGCTCGCGCGCGTAAAGGCCGACATATCGAAGGCCCTCGAAGGGGCGCGGCAGACAAAGCTCATAGGGCACCCGCTTGACGCCGAGGTCGTCGTATACCCTAAAAAGGACGAGGCCCTCATAAAAGAAGAGGCCCGCGCGCTCGAAGAGGTACTCATCATATCGAGGCTGACTATCGGCTCGGGCCCAACGGATACAGCCGGGGAGGCGCACCTCTACTCAACCGACATTGCGGACTTCGTGGTTAGAAAGGCCTCCGGCAACAAGTGCGAGAGGTGCTGGCATTACAGCCCCCGCGTGGGAGATAACGCCGCGCACCCCACGCTTTGCGACAGATGCACGGAGGCGCTCAGATAAAAAACCTCCGGCTCCTCGTCATAATTGCGCTCGCCGTGCTTGTGATAGACCAGATATCCAAGCTCGTTGTCATCCATTATTTCCAGGAGGGAGAGTCCGTCGAGATCATCGCAGGGTTCTTCGACCTCGTACACTTCAGGAACCCAGGCGCGGCCTTCGGGATATTCAACGAGGGGGGCGTCGCGCGCAGGGTCTTCCTCATCGCGACTTCCGGCGCGGCGCTCGCCGTTATATTCTTTCTCCTGAAGGAAACGAAGGACTCCATCGTCGCGCTCGGCCTCTCGCTCGTCGCCGGGGGCGCGGCAGGGAACCTCGTAGACAGGGTCAGGTTCGGCTCGGTCGTCGACTTCCTCTACTTCCACGCGGGCCCCTACTACTGGCCCGCCTTCAATATCGCGGACTCCGCGATAACGTCCGGCGTGGGACTTGCCGCAGTCTTCTACTACTTAAGGCGCGGCTGAGCGCCCTCTGCCGCATGTCTCTATAAAACAAAACCCGGAAGCCTCCTTAAAGGAAACTCCCGGGTAAACCCCTTCCAATCCTTACCTTGTCATTGTGGGCGAAGTGAAGCAATCTCATCCTTTAAGCACGTCATAACCCGGAGATTGCCTCGTCGCGTGCTCGGCGCACGGCCAAAGCCGAATCGGCGCCTGTAGACTTTTCCGGGCTGAGGCGCTTTGATACGGATTTGCCGGTCCGGCGAGGACCGCTCCTCGCAATGGCAACAAACCGCCTCTACCCCTCAGCCAGCTTCCTGCTCTCGTTAGCGATAAAGGTTTTCAGTATCTCCTGGTCCTCGTCCGTTACGGACGTGTACATGAGGCCGTAGCCCCCGAATAGCGTCTTCGAGGCGACCTCGGAGGTAGACCACTTTATTATGCACTTAAGGTCTATGACCTTGTCCGCGCCGGGGATCGTAAATTTAAGCCGGAGCATCGCCCCGGTCAAGAGGTCCGCCTTGGTGTGGAGGAACGCTCCGGTCTCGCTGAGGTTAAGGAGAAAGCCGGTCCTCGCGCGGTCGCCCAGTATGAAGTCCACGGGGATGGAGACCGGGACCCTCTCCCTGCATATGCCCTTGGAGGCCTTGTCCGGGAATAGCGTCCTGTTGACCCTGAAAATTATCTGCTCAGGGGTGTAGCCCTTTGTCATCAGCCCGGAGGCCCCTAAACCCTTCAGCTTCTCCACGATGTTGCCCGGCTCGTATACGCCTGTCAGCGCGAGTACCGGGAACTTTCCCCTGTACCCGTTGTCGTTAAGCCACTTCAAGACCCCGAACCCGTCTATATCCGGCATCTGCAGGTCGAGGATGAGGAGGTCTATGCCGTTCGAGTCTATCCTTACCTCGTTTATGAGCTCCCTGCCGTCCTTGGCGAACCTGACCTTGTGGCCGGCCTCGACGAGTATGTCCGAGAGCTTGGTCCTGAAGAAGACGGAGTCGTCGGCGACAAGGACGTTCCTTGAGTCTTTTGTGATCATACCGCTTCCTTCTGAGGGTTATCCCTTTCGGGAATCATATGAGGAATAAAAACCAGGCCGGGGAAGATTACTTGCTGGAGAGTCTTGGAGGCGAGGGTGCGTCCGGCCCAACATATTAATTTCAGGCGTATGAAGACAAGGACCTAAAGGCCGCCGTCAAGACCTCGGAAAATCTATTGCGCCTTGAAACGGGTCTGCCGTCGCCGTCCCCGCCGCCATCCTCAGAGGAATTATAGCTGAAAAAGCAAAATCCTTCAATCCGCGGCGGGCTTGGGCATCTCCCATGTCGCGTAACTGCACTTCGGGTACTTGGAACAGCTGAAAAATACCCTGCCCTTTTTAGTCCTCCTCTCGACGAGCATCCCGCCGTCGTCGTTCGGGCACGGTATGCCGGTCGATACCGGGAGAGTAGACTTGCAGTTCGGATAATCCGAACACGCGAGAAAACGTCCGAACCTGCCGCTCTTTACAGTCATCTGTTTCCCGCACTTGGGGCAGAGCGTCTCGACCGTCTCGGCGACGCGCTCGATGGCGACGACCTTGCCGTCGTTGTCTGTCGTGAAGTCCTTGGTGTTCTTGCACTCGGGGTACCCGGAGCAGGCAAGGAACTTCCCCTTCCTCCCCCATTTTATCACCATCTGCTTTCCGCACTTCTCGCAGGATATGTCCGTCGGCGTCTCCTCGGCCTTCAGGTTCTTCATGTCCTTCTTGGCCCTCTCAAGGGATTCTTTAAAGGGCGCGTAGAACTCCTCCATCGTCTTTCTCCACTGGACCTGCCCCTCCTCTATCTGGTCGAGCTCCTCTTCCATGTGGGCGGTGAACTCGATGTCGAGTATCTCGGGGAAGGACCCTATGAGGAGCCCAATGACCGTGAAGCCGAGCTCAGTCGGCTTGAGTTGCGTCTTGTCCTTGACCACGTACTCCCGGTCCTGAATGGTTGAGATTATCGCCGCGTAGGTCGAGGGCCTCCCTATGCCGTTTTCCTCGAGCTCCTTTACGAGCGACGCCTCTGTAAACCTCGGGGGCGGCTGTGTGAAGTGCTGGGCCGGGGTGAGGCTTGAGAGCTGTAAGGGCTCGTCCTTCTTGAGTTGCGGGAGCTTCTCCTCCTTCTCCTCCTCGACGTCCTGCCCCTCGATGTAGACGGCCATGAAGCCCGGGAATTTTATCGTCGAGCCGGAGGCGGTAAACAAGTAATCGCCCGCCGTTATCTGCGCCCTCGTCTGGTCGATGAGCGCGCTCGACATCTGGCACGCGATGAAACGGTTCCAGATGAGCTGGTAGAGCCTGAACTGGTCCTTTGAGAGGTGCTTCTTTACGGCGTCCGGCGTGTACTGGAAATAAGTCGGCCTTATCGCCTCGTGCGCGTCCTGCGCCTTTTTCTTCGACTTGTATATCGCTGGCTTGGCCGGGAGGAAGTCCACCCCGTACCTCTCGCCTATGTGCGCGCGCGCAAAGGCTATCGCCTCATTCGACACCCTTGTGGAGTCCGTCCTCATGTACGAGATGAGCCCGACCGGCCCCTCGTCGCCCAGATCCACCCCCTCGTACAACTGCTGGGCGAGCATCATAGTCTTCTTCGCCGTGAACCCGAGCTTCCTCGCCGACTCCTGCTGGAGCTTGGACGTGGTGAACGGCGCCGCCGGGTTCCTCTTCGTCTCCCTCGTCTCGACCTCCGCCACTTTGTACGCCGCGCCATCGAGGTCCGAGAGGACCTGCTTCGCCTGGGATTCGTTGCCGAGCTCTATCTTCTCCCCGTTCTTTTTGGCGAGCTTCGCGGTAAAACCGGAGCCGGAGCCGGTAAGAAGCTCGGCCTCGATCGACCAGTACTCCCTGGGCACGAACGCCTGTATCTCCCTCTCGCGGTCGCAGATGAGGCGCACGGCGACGGACTGGACCCTCCCGGCGCTCAGCCCCCGCCTCACCTTGTCCCAGAGTATTGGGCTTACCTGGTAGCCGACGAGCCGGTCGAGGACCCTTCTCGCCTGCTGTGCGTCGAACTTGTTCCTGTCGAGCGCGATCGGGTGCTCTATCGCCTCCCTCACCGCCTTTTCGGTTATCTCGTTAAAGAGGACGCGCAGCGTCTTCTCGTTCTTCTTGTCGATCTCCTCGGCTATGTGCCAGGCGATGGCCTCGCCCTCCCTGTCAGGGTCAGGGGCGAGGTATATGCGTTCCGCGGCCTTCCCGGCCTTCTTCAATTCCTTTATCGTATTGGCCTTGCCCTTTATGACCTCGTAATGGGGCTCGAAGCCGTTATCTATCTCGACCCCGAGCTTGCTCTTGGGGAGGTCCTTTATATGGCCGACGGATGCGAGGACCGTAAAGTCCTTGCCGAGGAACTTGTTTATCGTCTTCGCCTTAGCGGGCGACTCGACTATTACGAGCGATTTTCCCATGTCGGTCCCTGTTTCTCCCAATATGTTCTTTTTATATTTCCTTGCTGATGGATAACCAAAGCCGCCAGCCGCTGATTAGTATAACACAGACGCGTTTTTTACGAGCGCGCCTACCTCTTTAAAAACCTCTTCCCCGGCTCCTGCCTCACGAGCCCTTTGAGCTCCATCTGGAGGAGGAGCGCCGAGGTCTTTGCGGCGCTCAGGCTCGTCATGCCGGCGATGTCGTCTATGTGGAGCGACTCGTCCTTGAGCGCCTTCCATATAAGGAGCTCGTCCCCGGCTATCTCCCTCTTTCCCTTTTGAGCGTCATTATCTTCCTCAGGCGCTATCGTTATTGAGAGCGCCTCGAATATGTCATCAACTGAAGTGACTATCGCCGCGCCTTCCCTTATGAGCCTGTTCGTCCCGGCGGACCTGCCGGAGGTCATCTGCCCGGGCACCGCGAGCACCTCTCTGTTATAATCGAGCGAGAGCCTCGCGGTCATGAGCGCGCCGCTCCTTAAGGGCGCCTCAACTACGACGACGCCGTCGGAGACGCCGCTTATTATCCTGTTCCTCTTCGGAAAATTGTAGCCCACTGGCGGGGTCCCCATAGGGTATTCGGAGACTACGAGCCCTTTTTCAATTATCTCGTTATAGAGTTTCGCGTTCTCGCCGGGGTAAGGCACGTCCACGCCCGTGCCGAGGACCGCGACGGTCCTGCCGCCCGCAAAGAGCGCCCCCCTGTGCGCGCAGGTGTCGCACCCGCGCGCCATGCCGCTTGCGATAGTCACCCCGGCGGATGCGAGGTCTCTGGCCAGCGTCTCCGAGACCTTGAGCCCGTAGTGCGTGGGCCGTCTCGTGCCGACTATGGCGACAACGGGCGCCCCGTAATCGCTTCTCCTGCCCTTCATATACAGGAGCGCGGGCGCGTCAGGTATCTCGCGTAAAAGCGGCGGGTACTCGGGGTCGTCGAACGGGACTACGCGAGCCCCGGCCTCCTTTACGAGCGCTATTTCCCTATCCACCCAGTCCCAGTCGCCGAAGGCCTTTATCGAGGCCGCAAACTCCGTTGAATAGGCGCCGAGGGCGGCGCTCGACCCGGCGAAGACCGTCTCGAGCGCACCGAACCTCTCCAGTATCCCGGATACGGGAAAACGCCCTATCCCCTTTACCCGGCTCAAGGCAAGCCAGTGCTTCAATCCGCTTTCAGCATCCATAAATGACCTTGGCCGTGCTGGTTTAAGGAAATACTGGAGCGAAGACCGGAGGCGAGGCCTTAACGCCCTCGCTTCCGGCGGTCAATTGGTGCGGAGCGTGGATATCCTGTCGCCCCAGTTTATGGGCTGGGAACTCTTTATAACTATGCAGGACGAAGTGGTCTCGCCGGCCTCCAGTACGACGGCCGCGCCGAGCTCAATGGGGGGCAGGTTTACGTCCCTGCCGTCATTCGGGTCGCTCACGGCCTCTACGGGCCTGTAGACCCGGAGCAGGTTGCCCTTCTTGAGCCCGTCCCTCTCGCCCTTGTCCACATACGCGATGTCGCCGCTGACCAGGTTCTCGGTCCCATCGGCGCCGAAGACGACGAAGCCGGAGAGGTCCTTCTCGGCCTCGGTGATCTCGACCTCGGTCAGGACGGGCCTCACCGCGTCGAGCTTCGCGTCCGTCGGTATCTCCTTGTAGGAGACCTCTATACGCGCCTCAGCGACTTCGCCTTTCAAGCCCGTGACGACGAGCTCGCCGAGCACGTCGATGATCGAGCCTATCCTGCCGCCGGTCTCGGGGTGCTTCACATCCGCTTCCTCAAGGAATATGGCGAACCTGTCCCCCTCTTTTACGGGCCCCTTGAACGCGGCGTAGACGTAGTCGCCCTGGCTTACATAGACGTTGCTGTCCAGTTTGGCCGCGGCTATCGACCCTGTAGCAATGAGGTCTTTTGCGGAAATGAAGCCCCTCCTCTGGATGTTATTCGACTTTACGGACGGCTTCGAGGGCGCTTCCACTGCGGGTGGCGCCGGCAACGCCTCCACCGGCTCAGCCACAACGGCCTTATCAACGCCAGGCTCCAGCACCACCACCTTGCCCTCTGGACCAGCGACAGCGTCCTCAAGGGTCACGATTGGCAGGGTCTCGGCCCCCGCCTCTTTTTTGCTCACTATCTCTATCCCGTCCGGCGTGATCTTCACGATGTCGCCCGGGTATATGAGGTGCGGGTTCTTTATGTACGGGTTTATCTTCCAGATGGAGGGCCACTTGAAAGGGTTCTTCAAGAACTTCCCGGAGATGTCCCAGAGCGTGTCTCTCGGCACTATTTTGTATTCGGCCGGACCCGCCGCCTCGACGGCCTTATCCGCGTCCTTGACCACGGCGTCGTCAGCAGAGGCCGCGGCAGACGCGGAGAGAACCAGGACAAAAGCAAACGCCGTTATAAGATTCCTTTTCATCACCCCTCCTTAAGGGTCAACCCCTTCCCCGTGCCGGTCAGCGCCTGGCGAGCCTGTCAAGCGCCTTCCTGGCCTTGGAAGCGGCCTCCGTGCCCGGGTACTTCCTTACGACCTTTTCGAGATACTCTCTTCCCTTCTCAATATCTTCCATCTCCAGGCATGAGTACGCCGCCTTTAGAAGCGCGTCCGGGGCCTTGTTCTCCCCGGGATACCTGTCGACTACTTCCCTGAACCTGGATAGCGCCGCAACGAAGTCCTTCTGCGAGTAGTACGACTCGCCTACCCAGTAAAGGGCGTTATCCGAAAGCGTATGGTCCGGATAGGCCTTCAAAAACCTTGCGAACACCTTCCTCGACTCCTCGAAGTTGCCGTTAAGGAAAAGGTCCTGCCCCTTGTTGTAAAGCTCGTCAGGCCCCTCGGCCTTTACCGGGGGCGGGACCGGGGCCTCAACCACGGGAGTTGCCGCGGACGACGGCTCTTCTTCTAACGGCACGACTTTAAGCCCCTCGGGCACCAACGGGCGCGAGAGCTTCTCTATGTCGGCCTTCGCGGTCTCGAGCTTCTCGTGGAGGAGGTTAAACTTGTTGTTGAGGTCCTCGACCTTCGCGTCGCGCTCGTCAATCGACGCCTTGAGCTCCGTCACCTTTCTCCCGAGCTCGTCGACCTTCTTCTCGTGCTCGCCCATGCCGGCGCAACCCGCAAAGAGCAACAACGCGGCAATGCTTAAAATAATCGGTCTGTTTTTCATTTTCCAAAAATATCCTTCGGAGGCCCTTTCTGTCAAGTGAAATCAACTGATGATGAAGCAGGGGTATCCCTTGCCCTTCCGTACGCCCCTGGGCAGGCTACCTCGGCGAGGCCTTCGCCTCATATTATATTTAGCCCTAAAGGGCCTTGAAATCAGTGACCGCTATCACGGCCGGTCCGGGGCCGAGAGCATCTCGAATATCTTTTTTCCAAGGTCGAGCTTTCCCGCGCCGGTTGTGGCCGAAAAAAGGACCGCCTCGTGCGCCGGGATGATCTTCTTAAGCACTTTCAGCCGGGACGAGAGCTGGTTGCTCGACAGCTTGTCTATCTTGGTAAAGACCGTTGTGACCGGGATGCCGAAGCCCTCTATCCAGTCGCAGAGCTTCAACTCCGCCTCTCCGGCGTCGCGCCTCGGATCGAGGATGAGGAACGCGCCCTTGAGGTTCCGCCTCTCCGAGAGGTATTCCCCGATCATCCCCTCCCACGAGCGCCTCTCCTCGTGCGAGACCTTGGCGTAGCCGAAACCCGGGAGGTCCACGAGGCGGAACTCCAGGTTGATGGCGTAGAAGTTTATGGTCCGCGTCTTTCCCGGCGTGGAGCTCGTCTTCGCGAGCCCCTTTCTCATGGTGAGCGAATTTATGAGCGAGGACTTCCCCACGTTCGACCTGCCGATGAGGGCTATCTCGGGGAGCCCGTCCTTTGGCCAGCCCGGCGCGGCGACGGCGCTTGTGATGAACTCGGCTGATGTTATCTTCAAGATTTCCTCATGTGACGGAGATGACCTCCTCGTAAGTGGTTACGCCCTGCAGCATCTTCCTTATGGCCGACTCGCGGAGGACCGACATGCCTTCGGCGCGCGCGGCCTTTTGTATTACAGTAGAGTCGGAGGTCTTGGCGACTATCGCCTTTATCTTGTCTGAAAAATCCATTATCTCGAATACGCCGGTCCTGCCCTTGTAGCCCGTCCCCCTGCACTCCGTGCAACCCTCGCCGTAATAGACCCTGTACTCCTTTTCCTTGAGCCTTAAGTACTCGACCTCCTCGGGTTTCAGGACCCTCGTCTTCCTGCAGTTCGAGCATATCTTCCGCACCAGCCGCTGGGCTATGATGCCGACGACAGTCGAGTTTATGAGGAACCCGGGGACGCCCAGGTCCATGAGCCGCGTGACGGATGAGGGCGCGTCGTTCGTGTGGAGCGTTGAGAATACGAGGTGTCCGGTGAGCGCGGCCTGCACGGCGTTATCCGCGGTCTCCTTGTCCCTTATCTCGCCGACCATGATGATGTCCGGGTCCTGGCGGAGTATGGTGCGGAGCGACCCGGCGAAGTCTACGCCTATCTGGGGCTGGACCCCGACCTGGTTGAACTCCTCCACTATCATCTCTATCGGGTCCTCGATCGTAACGATGTTCACTTCAGGCGATGAAAGCGATTTGAGCGCCGAGTACAGCGTAGTCGTCTTGCCGGACCCGGTAGGGCCTGTGACAAGCACGATGCCGTACGTCCTTTTGATGAACGAGTTAAAGACGTCGAGCTCTGACGGGAAAAACCCGAGGCCGCTCAAGTCCTGGAAGAGGACCTCGGGGTCGAATATCCTTATTACGACCTTCTCTCCGAACGCCGTCGGGAGCGTAGAGACCCTGAGCTCTATTTCCCTCCCCCTCGACTCGGTCTTGATGCGCCCGTCCTGCGGCTTTCTCTTTTCAGCTATATCCATCCTCGATAGCATCTTTATGCGCGAGAGGATCGACGGGTGGACGACCTTCGGTATCGTGTGTATGTAGTGGAGGACGCCGTCTATGCGGAGCCGGACGTGCGAGCGGTCCCTCTTGGGCTCGATGTGGATGTCGCTCGCCCGCTGGTCGTAGGCGTAATGGAGGAGGTACTCGACGGCGTTTACGATGTGCTGGTCCGTCGCGTCGAGCTCGACCGCCCCCTTGAGCCTCACGTACTGCTCGAGGTTGCCTAATTCGGTCGAGTGCGAGAACTCTTTTTCAGCCGCGCCGACGGAGTACCTGAAGCCGTAGAACTCGCGGACGATCTTCAGTATGTCGGACTTCGAGCTCAAGACGAGGTCGACCTTCATCTTCCTCGTGGCCTTAAGGCTCTCCACGGCCTCGAGGTTGAAAGGGTCGGCGACCGCGAGCGTCACGACGCGGTCTTTCTCTTCTATCGGGACGACGAGGTATCTCTGCGCGAACGGCCTCGGTATGTGCGAGGTGACGATGTCGAGGTTTAGCTTTAACGGGTCTATCTTCCTGTACGGGAGGCCGACCTCTTCGGCGATGACCTCGGTTATCATGTCCTCGGTGAGGGTCTTTTTGGGGTCGGTTACGAGCGGAAGGCCTAATGAGGCGACGACCTCGGCGGGCGAGACAAACTCGGCAACCGTCTGTCTCTTGGCGGAGTACATCGACTCCTGGGACTTTTTGATCCGCGCCCTCTGCCCCTCGCCGCGGATAAGTATCTCCCTCTCCTCGGCCTCTCCGATAAGCTTCTTTTTCCTGAGGAGCGATGTTACGAACTCGATTGTAAGGGCCTTCTTTTCGGTCATCCTACGGCTTTCTTCGCCTCGCGGCGCATTAAAAACGCTTAAATCCCTCTAAACCCGCCGCTAATGCAGTCCATCTCTTTTTTCGGCAATTTCGTCTTTTTCTTTATACGCCTCCCTGCAGATGGACGCGTCGAGGAGGGCCTTCAAAAGCCTGTTCGTCTTTTCCTGCTCCTCTATGAGCTTTTTAAGGAGCGGCTTGGTGCCGAAGACCGAGAAGGGCATGGCTATCCAGAGGACGAGTATGACGCCTACGGATACGAGGAGGAATATGGCGAACGCACCGAGGACTACTAGTGTCGAATTGAAGTATGACGGGTCCATTTTAACCTTTTAGGCTACATCTAAAAATTGCTCTTTTTCCTGATCTCTGCGTCAGGTCGGAAACAAAAATGCTCACATATTACCATATATGCTGCGCTTTTTATTTCCGCCCTTCCTTGACCTCAGAAAAAATATCTAATTTTTGGAGGTAGCCTTTATTCCGATAGTATCCTCGTCAAAGCGGCGTCAAAAGACAACCTCTCCTGCGCCGAGGTCAACATGTCCTTTACCGCGACCTCGCCTTTGGCGAGCTCGTCGTCGCCCATTATCACGGTGTATCGCGCGCCAAGCCTGTCCGCCCGTTTCATCCTGCTCTTTAAAGACCCCGGCGAGAACTCCTCCATCACCTTGATCCCCTTTTCCCTCCAGGACCTGAGTATGGGGATGGACGCCGCCTCGGCCTTTTCACCTAAGGCGATGAAGACCGTAAGGGGCCTTCCCGCGAGAGCGGAGGTCTCCTTGAGTATGAGCGCGACCCTCTCCATGCCTATGGCGAAGCCGAAGCACGGGGTCTCGGGGCCGCCGAGCTCCTTGACCAGCCCGTCGTACCTGCCGCCGGCGGCTACCGCGTTCTGGGAGCCGAGGGCGGTTGAGGTTATCTCGAAGGTCGTCTTCGTGTAGTAGTCGAGCCCGCGGACCATCCTCGGGTTTATCCGCGCCTCTATCCCGGAGAGGGCAAGGTATTTCCTGACGGTCCCGAAGTGAGAGGCGCACCCTTCGCAGAGCGAGTCCACTATGGACGGCGCGTCCTTTGTGGCCTCGATGCAACCCGATGCCTTGCAGTCGAGCGCACGGAGGGGGTTGGTATCCATCCTCCGGAGGCAGTTCTCACAGAGAGAACCCTTGACCCCGGCGAGATACGCCTTCAGTTTCTCTTTATACGCGGGCCTGCAATCGGCGTCCCCCAACGAGTTTATCTGGAGCTCCACGCCGGCTACGCCTATATTCGCGAAAAACGACATGAGCATCGACAAGGCCTCAGCGTCCGCGCGGGGGGAGTCGTCGCCCATCACCTCGGCCCCTATCTGGTAGAACTGGCGGTATCTCCCCTTCTGCGGCCTCTCGTAGCGGAACATCGGACCCGTGTAGTAGAGCTTTGAGACCGGCGCAATATATAGTTTGTGCTCTATGTAGGCCCTCACGACCGGGGCCGTGCCCTCGGGCCTTAAGGCGAGCGGGTCTCCGTGCCTGTCCTCGAAGGTGTACATCTCTTTTTCGACTATATCCGTCGTCTCTCCTATTGAGCGCAAAAAGAGCTCGGCCTTCTCGGCGACCGGCGTCCTTATCTCCGAGAAGCCGTACCCGGAGAATATCCGGTAGGCCTCGCTCTCGATCCTCCTCCATATATCGGAATCGCCCGGGAGTATGTCGTTAAAGCCCCTTATCGCCGTTATGGGCATCCCTTGTCTTCGCCTTCCTCGGTTTTTTTCCGCTCGAAAAGACCTGACTTCAACTGCTTAAGGACGAGCGTATGCTGTTCCCTGATTATCTCGTTGATGACGACGTCGAGCTTCTCCGACTTGAGTATGTCCTCATAGGCGGTCTTTTTTGAGGTAACTATCGACCCGCCCTTGAAAAGGACCGTCGTGACGACCGGGTTCATTCTGCCGCCGTCCTCGGTCTGGATGTGATAGACCTCGCCGTTATGGCTTATGTTCTGGTTGAGACCGAAGTTCATATGGGCAATCAGGGCGGATGCAGGCCCGTAGGTTAAATTTTTAACACATTATAGGGGTTTATGCAACCGCTCGGCGGTACTCGGCGTACGGCCGGTTCTCAAAACGTACCTTTTGCCATATCAATTCCATTACCATTGGGTCTGACTTTGCCCGTCCAACGAGGACCCGATTCTTGACACCCCGCTTCCGTTGGGGTATCTTTTCAGGTGGTCCCTGACGATTTCACCTTGAAATAAGGAGGCATAATTGAAAGATAGGACTCAAGATAACATAGAGGTGCTCATGCACGAGGAGCGCGTATTCCCGCCCCCCGCGGCGCTCAAAAAGAACGCCTATATAAAAGGCCCCGCTGAGTACGAGAGGCTATACAAGGAATCGATAACAGACCCTGACGGTTTCTGGGGCCGCGAGGCGTCCATCATAGATTGGTCGCGGGGTTGGGAGAAGGTTTCGGAGTGGGACTTTAACAGGCCCTCGATAAAATGGTTTCTCGGCGGGCGGCTTAACGCCTCTTACAACTGCATAGACAGGCATCTTTTGACATGGCGGAGGAACAAGGCCGCCATCATCTGGGAGGGCGACGACGGGTCGTACAGGTCGTTCACCTACCAGCAGGTAGCGTTCGAAGTGACGCGGATCGCCAACGTCCTCAAGGCAAAAGGCGTCAAGAAGGGCGACCGCGTAACCATCTACCTCCCCATGATACCAGAGCTCGCGTTCTCCGTGCTTGCATGCGCGAGGCTCGGCGCCATACACAGCGTCGTCTTCGGCGGCTTCTCGCCGATATCCTTAAGGGACAGGATAAACGATTCAAGCTCGTCCCTCGTCATCACCTCCGACGAAGGTGTCCGCGGCGGCAGACCCATCCCCATGAAGGAGAACTGCGACACTGCCCTCTCCGACTGCCCTTCGGTCAAGACCGTCCTCGTGGTAAAAAGGACCGGCAACAAGGTCGACATGAAGGCTGGCAGGGACTTTTGGCTCCTGGACGAGATAGCCGCGACCACTGGCGTCAACAACTTCTGCGCGCCTGAAGATATGGACTCCGATGACCCTCTCTTCATCTTATACACCAGCGGCTCGACCGGAAAGCCCAAGGGCGTCCTTCACACGACAGGCGGGTACATGGTATTCTCCGCCCTCACCTTCAAGTGGATATTCGACTGCAAGGACGAGGACGTCTACTTCTGCACCGCGGACATCGGCTGGGTCACGGGCCACACATACATACTCTACGGCCCGCTCGCGTGCGGCGCGACCTCTCTCATGTTCGAGGGAATACCCACTTACCCCGATCCCGGCAGGTTCTGGGAGATAGTCGAGAAGCACAAGGTCAACATCTTCTACACCGCGCCAACCGCGATAAGGGCCCTTATGAGGAGCGGGACCGAGTGGGTCGAAAGGCACGACCTATCAAGCCTTAGGGTCCTCGGCTCCGTCGGCGAGCCGATAAACCCCGAGGCGTGGATGTGGTATCACACGGTCGTCGGCAAGGGGAGGCTCCCGATAGTAGACACCTGGTGGCAGACCGAGACCGGCGGCATACTGATATCGGCGCTCCCCGGCGCAACGACCCTGAAACCGGGCTCCGCGACAAAACCCTTCTTCGGCGTCGTCCCCAAGGTATTGAAGGAGGACGGGCAAGAGGCGGGGGTGAACGAGGGCGGCTACCTCGTCATCGAGAAGCCGTGGCCTGGGATGCTCCGCGGCACATACGGAGACCCGGAGAACAAACGCATAAAAGAGGTCTACTTCAGCCGTTTCCCCGGAAAATACTTAAGCGGCGACGGCGCGAGGGTGGATGAGGACGGCGACTACTGGCTCATGGGCAGGATCGACGACGTGCTGAACGTATCCGGCCACAGGTTAGGCACAGCTGAAATAGAGAGCGCGCTCGTCTCTGAAGAATCCATCGCCGAGGCGGCGGTCGTCGGATACCCGCACGACATAAAGGGCGAGGGGATATACGCCTTCGTGGTATTAAAAGAGCATATAACGCCTACGCCCGCGCTCCTTCAAAGGCTGGAGGCGCATGTTAAGAAAGAGATAAGCCCGATAGCGAAACCCGATAAAATCCAGTTCACCACGGGGCTCCCCAAGACCCGTAGCGGGAAGATCATGCGGAGGATACTCCGGAAGATAGCCAACGGCCACACCGAGGACCTCGGCGATACCTCAACACTCGCGGATCCATCGATAGTGGATACGCTGGTAAAGGAGAAGGTGTAGGGGGGGGGTTCCGCTTCGTCATTGCGAGCGGAGCGAAGCAATCTCAGGCCTTTGCCCGATACTTGCGGGGTTCAGGTTTGCAATCTAAACCATGCAATTCGTACTCGACATGACCGTGGTCTTGTTTATTCGAGTCTTCTGCCCAAGGCCTTTTGCGCCCTGCCGGGCTTTTTTCGGCATAGGGCTTCTCGCTCCGTCCTCCCCCTCCCCCGCTCGGCGCGGGGCCAATTTCAAATCGGGTTACTTAAGTCTACCTGAAGCACAGTTGTCCGATACGGATTTGCCAGTCCGGCGAGGACCGCTCGCCGCTTAGGGCGCTTCGCGCCTTTTTACTTCCTCGGCTCGCTCATCACTTCCTCCCTTAAGGTCGCTTCACCCTATGCCTGGGATTTCTGAAAAACAAAAAAGATTCTTTGTTCTGTTTTACCAATACACAGGCGCATGGCGGAGAGCGCCTAAGGGAGGCGGAGGCGAGCGCGTGGGCAGGGGAGGGCGTAGCGAGAAGCCCCATGCCGAAAAAAGCCCGGCAGGGCGCAAAAGGCTTTTCGCACGAAATATAAATCTCTGCGCCAAAAAAAAGCCCCGCCTTTCGGCGGGGCTTTTAAGTGTAATGTCGAGGGCGCTTACTCCTGCACCCTTCTCGCGCTCTTCTTCGACGCCTTGGCGCGGCGTTTTGCCGCCTCCTGACGTTTCCTCTTCTTCTTCACGCAGGGCTTCTCATAAAACCTTCTCTTCTTTATCTCCTTGAAGGTCCCGTCCTGCGCGAGCTTGCGCTTCAATATCTTAAGCGCCTTCTCGAGCTGGTCGTCGTATACCTTTACCTCTGACAAAAGTAACACCCCCTCTGCAAGGAAAAATATTGGTCTGTCAAAACAACGGCGCGGCTACGAGAAATGCCTTACGCAACCTCCAACGGGCGTCATCAGGGATATCCGTCTTTCGCCACCGAACCCACGAATTATACCAGAAGCGACCCTAAAGTCAACTCAAATAAGGAAAACGACGCCCGGTAAAGGCTCGCAGGCCATCACATCCGGCTTTTTCCGGACCGCCCCCGACAAGCTGAAACCTGTTCACACAAAGGCGTTTTTCTGGTACTATCTACAATAAAAATATCAGCGAGAATGGATATGGCCCGATACCTGCTCCTCTTTACCGCATTAACGCTCGTTTTCGCCGGATGCGTCTCCAGGGGCGCATACGAAGAGAACATTGGAAATATCTCCGGGAAGCTCAAGGCCGAGAAGACCGCCAGGTCTACGGATGTTAAGATTCTTGAGCAGAGGCTTGCCGATCGCGGCAAGACCTTGAGCGACCTTACCGGCAGGTACATCATGCTCAAGGCGGAGAAGGACTCGGCCCAGTCAAAGCTCGACGGCTTGAAGGCCGACCTCGACGCGCTCATGAAGGACATGTCGGAGTTGAAGCTCGTCATATTCACAAATATGAGGGGGAGCGAGGCGAACGAGATGATGATAAAGCTTAACAACATGCAAAAGCGCGTCGACAGGCTCCTCACAAAAGAGGCAGAGATGAAGAACGCGGCGCCTGCGCCGCCCCCCGACGAAGCCCCCGTTGCCCCGGCTTCCGCCCCAGCCTCGCCCTGAGCGCATTCAAGCCCTTGCCCGTCGATAAAAAGACCTCCGTGCCTCGCGAGGCGCTTCTGTAAGCCCCCGTTACCCGCGAAACCTTCAAGGGACTGTAACGCGTCAAAAGGGACCTGCTGTAATACCTCCATGTTTTTTTGGGCAAGGACCGGGGACTGCGCCCTGAAGTCCCCCCTCCCCCCCCTGCCCCCCGAGACTCTCTTACCATCATCCGGTCCAAATAAAAAGGCGACAGGCCTTTCGGTCTGTCGCCTTTGGTATTTATCTTATAGCGTCCGCGCCGGAGAACCGGCGCCGGTCCGCTTACTTCTCGTGGCAGGTCCTGCAGACGCCGGAGCCGGTGTTGCCGCCGACACGCCTCAGGAACTGGCCGTCCGCGCAACCCTCGCCCGCCGTACAGTAGGTGAGGAAACCGCCTTCGTCGCCCCAGGTCGGCTCAGCCTCGTCCCATGAGAGGTTCCTGAAGTGCGGGTCGTGGCAGGAAGAGCACTCGACCTTGCCGTCGCGGAGAAGGTCCGATATAGTCGCCGTACTGGAGATGAACCCTTTGACCGCCCACCTGTTCTGCGCGAGGTTGCCGGTAAACGCGGTGGCCGCGGAAGAGGCCATTTCGCTGGTAAGGTCTATGGAGTTGATCGTCGTGTTCGTGGCGCGCAGGCCCGCCCTGTTGGTGTTGTAGGCGACAGAGACCGGATGGTCGTTCGAGAGGTCCATGCCGATTACGAGCCTCGACGTGAGGTCGTTGTCCGTATAAAGGCCGCCTGTGCCGTGGCAGGCGGTACACTGGGATGCCGAGAAGTGGTCGGCGGCCGCAGTCAAGTAACTGCCGACAGGCATCCTGAACCTCCAGCCGAGGTCCGAGCCGCCCGAGACGACGCCGCCCTTGCCTGGCGCGTTCACAAGGTTGTCGAAGGTGGTTACGCCGTCGTGACAGCTAAGACACGCAAGTGTCGTCGAGCCTATGTCTGTATTGTTTATCGTAGTGCCGCCTATGGTATTCCCATATGCGGTGAAGGAGGTCGGGGCCGATGTGCCCCTGTTCCACATCGGCTTTAATCCGTTCGCCGTGTTCGTGTGATGTGGGGTGTGGCAGAAGACGCATATTTCCGTAGTGCCGTTAGCTGAGACGACGCTTCCGAGAGAGCCCATGTTGTGCCTGGACCCTGCTATGCCGCTCGCCGCCTGTCCGGCCGGATAATCGTTAACGCTTACCGCGTAAGACGGGCCTGCCGTTACGGCGATGGCTGATACTGCGAGGAGGCTGAAAAGTATTCTTTTCATGGTATGACCTCATGTTTCATTTTTTTCCAAAAAAAATGCCATCAATACAACTCGCAGGTTGTATTGTGGCACCATCGCCTTGACCTTGGCGGCCCGTCTTGAGCCTTCAGGTCTTTAAACCTTGTTCGAATTATACCGCTAAATTAAAATATGTCAAGGAAAAATTTAGATTTTTTTAATGAAACTACTTGCTTGAAACTGAAACTTAAAATAGCATGGAATTTCGAGGGCTTTTACGGCGGGTAGTGTGTCAATAAACATGCGTTCCAAGGCCTTGCCCGCTATAATCTGCCTGCCGGCCCTCAAAAAACGACAGATCCTTGTCACCTCTCCGAGAAGGTCTTGAGCTTCTTGCACCTCTTCGGGTGCCTGAGCTTACGGAGCGCCTTCGCCTCTATCTGGCGTATGCGCTCCCTCGTCACGTTGAAGTACTCGCCGACCTCTTCGAGCGTGTGGTCCTTATTCTCGCCGATGCCGAACCTCATGCGCAGGACCTTCTCCTCCCTCGGGGAGAGGGTGGAGAGCACCTCGTTCATGTGGCCGGTAAGGTCGTTCGAGATCATCTCGTCGTGCGGGACCGCCGCCTCCTTGTCCTCGATGAAGTCGCCGAGCATGCTGTCGCCGTCCTCCCCCACCGGCGTCTCAAGGGATATCGGCTCCTTGGCTATCTTCATTATCTTTCTTATCTTGTCTATGGGGAGGCTCATCTTCTCGGCGAGCTCCTCGGGCGTCGGCTCCTTGCCGGTATCCTGCACGAGGTAGTGGGATATGCGGACGAGCTTGTTTATCGTCTCTATCATGTGGACGGGGATGCGTATGGTCCGCGCCTGGTCGGCTATGGAGCGCGATATCGCCTGGCGTATCCACCAGGTCGCGTATGTCGAGAACTTGTACCCCCTCCTGTACTCGAACTTCTCGACCGCCCTCATGAGGCCGATGTTGCCCTCCTGGACGAGGTCGAGAAACTGCAGGCCCCTGTTCGTGTACCGGCGGGCGATGCTTACAACGAGGCGCAGGTTGGCCTTTATGAGCTTTTCCTTGGCGGCCTCCACCTGCCCTATCCAGACGGAAAGTGACCTGACCATGGCGCTCAGGCCGTGGTAGTCGAGGCCGCTCCTCTCTTCGAGCGAGGCTATTTCGGCGTTCAGAGACTCTATCTCCTTAAGGCCCGCGTCGAATGCGCCGGCGCGCGCCAAGAGCGCGCGCTCCTTCCCCTTCGCGATGTCCGCCGCCGCCTTCAATATCTCCCGCTCGGTCATGCCGAGCGCCTTTTCCACGGCGGCCTTCTTCTTCCTCTGCCTCCGTATCTCGTTGACCCTTTTCTTGAGCCTCTCGATAGTCCTCTCGCAGATATTGGCCCGCTTCTCGATATCGAGGAGTACCTTTACGAGCTTCGCCTCGTCCTTGGCCGCGTACCTTGCGTTCGAGGACCTGGAGAAGAGTTTTACGGCCTCGTTTATCTCGCCCAATACCTCCCGGAGGTCCTGTTCGTCCTCTGTAAGAAAGCCCTCGTCGTCGTCGAAGCCGAGGACCTCTTCGCCCCCCCTCCTCTCTGAGAGGCGGGCCTCAAGGCTCTTGAGCTCTTCGATAATGATATTCGAGCCGAGGAACTCCCTCGTGATGGCGAGCTTGCCTTCCTCTATCCTCTTGGCAAGCCCCACCTCCTCATCCCTTGAAAGGAGAAAGACCGCCCCCATCTCCCGGAGGTACGCCTTTACCGGGTCGGCGAGCGCGCTCGGCGCGTGCTCGTAATCCGAAGGCCGGGGCTCCTCGGAAGGCTCAACGGAGACGTCTTCCTCGATCTCTTCCTCGTCGAGCTCGAGACCGTTCTCTTCGGAGTCTTCCTCTTCGGCTATGTCCTTTATGTCTTCGATCATAACTGCCTTCAAGGCCGTCTCTTAGCCCCCGTGGACATTCTTTTTCTTATGTCGGAAGCGACTTCGGTCCTGCCCATCTCCTCGAGCCTCTCGATCATGCGCATGGTGGTCTCTTTTATATTACCCCTATTCATGACCCTTTTCAAACTGTCCTCGAGCATCCGTGCCGGGTCCTCTATGAACCCGTCGTCGTCCTTTATGAGGAGCCCGGCTATGAGGATGCGCGTCGGCTCGTCGTCCGCCTCGTCCATGAGGGCAGAGGCGTCGAGCGGCTTACCCCGCAGGATGGACCCGGCGATTATCGCCCCCGCCTTCTTTAAAACAGGGTCGCTGAAGGATCCCATGGCGACAGTGACTCCGTCGGTTAAAAGCTCGGGGTGTCTGGCCACGACTTTGACGACCGTAAGCTCCGAGAGCCTCGCGCCCTTCATGTCCACCGCCTCCCGCGCCTCCATCGCCCCCCTCACCGGCTTTTCGGCTGTTCCTTGCGGTATCTTTAGCGCTTCGTAGACCGATCCCTGCGGGATGTTGAGGACGGTGGCGACAAACGCGGCATAATGCCCCCTTTCCGCCACATTCCTTATCCTCGATAACATCGGGACTGCGGAGTCGAGGTACTTTCTCTTCCCGGCCGGTGTCTTGAGATCGAGCCTCGCGCCGAGGTCCTTTAAAAAAAATTCCATCAAAGGCTCGGCCTTCGCGATAGCCTCTTTCATCGCCTCTGCCCCGAATTTGACGAGGAACTCGTCCGGGTCCTTGCCGCCCTTCAATGTCACGGCCCGCAGGTCCATCTCCTCGTCTATCGCGATGTCCAGCGCCCTGATGGAGGCGTTCCTGCCCGCCGCGTCCGAATCAAAGAGCGCGTAAACGAGGTTGGTATGCCCCTTTACGAGCCTCAGGTGCTCCTTCGTTAGCGCCGTACCCATCGTGGCGACGGCGTTCGTGAACCCGTGCTTGTGGAGGGCGAGGAGGTCGAAGTACCCTTCCACGAATATCGCGCCCGCCGAAGCCATCTGCTGTTTGGCCTGATAGAAGCCGTAGAGCGTCTCGCCTTTCTTGAATACCTGGGACTCCGGCGAGTTGAGATACTTGGGGTCTTTGCCGTTTATCGATCTGCCGCCGAAGCCGGCAATCCTGCCCCTTACGTCGGTTATGGGAAATACGACCCTTCCGCGGAACCTGTCGTAGACGCCCTTTTCCTTTTTTATGACGACGCCCGAAGAGAGCGACGCCTCATCCGCGATGCCTTTTTTCCTCAGGAACCCGGTGAGCCCTTCCCAGACGTCCGGGGCGTACCCGAGGTTGAACCTCTGGGCTATCTCTCCGTCGAAGCCGCGCCTCCTGATGTACTCGCGCGCCTCCTCCCCCCCCGGCCCTTTCAGCTCCCGCATAAAATATTCCATCGAGGCCCTTAACGCCTGGAAGAGTAGGTCGCGGGGGTCGGGCCCGGACCTCTCCACCTCGGGGATAATCACGCCGTAGCGCCTCGCGAGCGTCTTTACCGCGTCGGGGAAGGACATGCCGTCCCTCTTCATGAGAAAGGTGATGACGTTGCCCGTGGCGTTGCACCCGAAACAATAGTATATCCCCTTTGTCTCGCTTACGGTAAACGAAGGGGTCTTCTCGGAATGGAACGGGCAGAGGCCGAGGTGGTTCTGCCCCCGCTTCGCGAGCGGTAGGTACTCGGAGATGACCTGGACTATATTGGCCCTCTCCCTTACCTCCTCTATCTTTTCCTTCGGAATGTTCATACGGTTAAGTTTTACTTAAGCTCCACTAAGGTAACCCCGGCCCCGCCGCGCGCGCTGTCGCCGTGGGAAAAGCCCTTTACGAGCCCGTTGCCCTTAAGGTGCTCCTCTATGGCCTTCGCGAGCCTCCCGGTGCCGACGCCGTGGATTATCTCCACCATCTGCAGACCGTTTGCGTGCGCGTTGTCGAGGAATTTAGCCACCGCTTCGAGGGCGGGCTCCGCCCTCCGGCCTATCACATTAATGGTCGAGGCAACATCCATATCGGCGTTTATCGTTATCCCTTGAGCGGCCTTTGCCCTCTCCATCCCTCCCCTTTTGACGAGCTTCTCGAAGGCGACCCATACCTTCAAGCCCCCCACCGAGAGCTCGGCCTTCCTGGCGTTGGCGTCCACGCTCAATACGGTGCCCTTGGAGCTGGAGCCGTCTATCGCGACCTTGTCGCCCGGGGCCGGCGCGTATATCTCTTTTCCGGGCGCGCGCAGGCGTGAGAGCGCCCTTGCGGATATCTCCTCTATCCTCGATTGAGCGGACTTTCTGCCCCTGTCCGCCCCCTCTTCCCGGAGCTTCTCCATGGCCTCTTTCATATCCCGCCTCGCCTCCGAGACGAGCGTCTCGACCCTTGCGCGCGCCTTTTCAAGCATCAAGGCCCTCTCTCCCCGGAGTTTCTTTACCGCCTCGTTCCTCCTGCCTTCGAGCGCCGAGAGGCGCTCCTTCAGGCCTCGTATCTCTTCCTTTTCCTCTTCGAGGAGCCTGATTGAGTTGATGAACGCCCCTTCCTTCTCCCTGATGTTTTTGCGCGCGAGCTCTATAACTGCGTGCGGGATGCCGAGGGACTCGGCGATGGAGAGCCCGAGGGACGGACCCGGCACCCCGTAGTTGAGCCTGTAGAGTGGTTTTAAGGTCTTTTCATCAAATTCCACGGACGCGTTAAGGTAAGCCCGGTCGACCTGGGCGTGGGCTTTAAGGAGGTTAAGGTGCGTCGTCACGATGGTCTTGGCGCCCTGGGCGCGGAGCGTCTCCAGCGCCGCAAGCGCCAAGGCTCCGCCCTCCGAGGGGTCGGTGCCCGCGCCTATCTCGTCGACAAGGATGAGCGAGCCCGGACCGGCCTCGGATAGAAAACCCTTCAGCCTCTTTACATGCGCGGAAAAGGTGGAAAGAGACGCGATAATATCCTGCCTGTCGCCGATGTCGGAGAATATGCCGCTGAAGACGATTGCCACGCTCCCTTCGTCCGCCGTGACCGGGATAGACGAGAGGGCCATGAGAGTGAGTAACCCGAGCGTCTTTAACGCGACGGTCTTGCCGCCGGTATTCGCGCCCGAGATGACGAGGGCCATACAGCCCCCGGGTATGGCTATGTCGACTGGCACGACAGGGGGGCCGCCGCGCCTTTCTTTCAGGACGAGGAGAGGGTGCCTCGCGCCGTAAAGCCCTATCTCCCCTTCCCTCTTCATCGCCGGTATGACGGCCCCGGTCTCTTTTCCGAAGAGCGCCTTTGCCTGGAGGTCGTCGAGTCCGGCGGCTATCGCCTGGTCGTTTAATATGCCGTCCCTGTGCGCCTTTATGACCGAGGTGAGGGCCTTCAATATCTCGATCTCCTCGGCGCGCTCCTCTTTCTTAAGTACCGCGACCCGATTATTGAGCTCCACGAGCTCAAGCGGCTCTATGAAATACGTCTGGGCGCTTATGGACCTTCCGTGTATGATCCCGTCGAACGCGGTGTGGGCCGAGGCCTTTATGCAGAGGACATAGCGGTCGTCCCTTATCGTAATAATATCGTCCTGGAGTATCTCCCTGGTCTTTTTGTCCGTGGAGACGCGCTCGATGATGGAGCGCGCCCGCTCCCTGCCGGCGCGTATCTCCTTCCTGATCCTCCGGAGCTCTGTAGAGGCGTTGTCCCTGATGTCGCCGCGCTCGTCCAGCGTCCTCTCTATTTCGGATAACGGGAAGGAGACCTCGGATAACGAGTTTATTTTTTCGGCTGTCCTCTGATATGCGCGCTCGAAGGCGGGGGTTATGAGGGCCTTAAGCGCGACCGTTGCCTCAAGGTTCCCCTTTACGACGACGAGGTCCTCAGGCAGGAGGTACGCCCCATCCGGCTCGACGAGCGCAAAGAGGGGGGCGAGGTCAACGACACCCGAGAGCGGGAGCTTCCCTGCCTCCTGGACGCAGTCCCTTACTTCTTTGAATTCACGGAAGGTCTCTTCTATTGTCTGGATGGAGGCAAAGGGCCTTGTGTTAAAGACCCTCGCCTCCCCGAGCGGGTTTGAGGCGAACGCGGCGATCTCTTTTAATACAGCGCCGTATTCGAGGGTTTCAAGCGTAGTTGAGTCCACTGTCTTTAAGTCCTTATCACCCTCCTGAAGCCGGAGGTCTCGACAACTTCAACGTCATTCGGGAGGACCTTGTCCAAGAGGAGGTTTATGCCGAGCGTGTCGCTCGAGATGTGCCCGGCGATGACCACGTTGACGTGGTGCTTTTCGGCCTCTTTCCTGTGGTCCTCGCTTATGTGCATCCCGACGACCGTGCCGATGCCGGCGGTCGCAAGGCTCTCGAAGACCTTCTTCGAGCCGCCGGTCCCTCCGGTCATGTCCACGAAGACCTTGCCGGCCTTTCTCTTTTCAGACCCTGAGACGACCTTGGGCCCCATGCCTGTCTCGCCCGCAGATGCCGCGTATTCCGGTATATCCCTGAGTGTCTCGATTATATCAGAAATGAGGTACGGTTTCCTCTCATCAAACGCCCTCTGGAGGAACTCGGTAACGGCGTTGTCGGTGGGCGTATGTATGCACATGATGGGGATGTCAAGGAGCCGCGCGGCGTCTACGGCCCGCGTGTGGTTCGCGGGCATGAGCCTGCGCTCCACCTCTCTTATCCGCTCATCCATTATGCCTTCGGCTATGTTTATCGGCACGCCGTACTTAAGGAGTATCCCTGACTGCATGTCCATGACGTCATAAAGGTTGGCCATCGCCCTGCCTTCGGGGTGGTGGGCGAGTATCAGATCGATGGGTCTGCCGCGCTCACGGAGCCTGTCGGCGAGCAACACCTCGCCGATCTCCATGTCGATGCCGACGAGGACGCGCTTGACGTCCTTCTCAGGGTCTCCGTAGAGTATGCGGGAGTCGGCGTACGGGTTCGTTAGCTTGTCCTTGTCGAAGAACCTCTTGTCCCTGTCTTTGAGTCCCTCGAAGTCCTTTTTCTCCCTCTCAAGCTCTTTCCTTACCTCGGCCTCTCCCCTCGGGTCGAGCTCGATCCCCTTTGCTACGGCCTTCTCGTATAATTCCCTTATCTTCATTTTATTCCCTTGGATTTGATTTTACGCACGGGGATTAAAAAAGGTCCTGCAAGCCGCGCCTTACATGTAATGTCCAAAAAACACCCCACCCGGCCTCCCCTTATAAAGGGGAGGAGCGACAATAATCCCCCCCCCTCTTTAAGAAAGAGTGGGGCCCTTTTTCAGGGACCGAGGACCTCTTTTACGATGTCGTTTACGAGCTTGCCGTCGGCCTTGCCCTTCACGTGCAGCATGACGGCCTTCATGAGCTTGCCCATGTCCTTCTGGCCGGAGGCGCCGGCTTCAGCCGCGAGCTTTTTTATGAGCGCGCGGAGAACTTCGGCCGTCATCTGAGGCGGGAGATAAGCCTTCAGCACCTCTATCTCCCTCTCCTCCTTATCCGCGAGCTCGGGCCGGTTGCCCTTTCTGAACTGCTCGACGGAATCCTGCCTCTGGCGGATGAGCGTCCCGGCCACGCCTTGCACCTCTTCGTCGTTAAGCGGCCTCCTCAGATCGACCTCCTTGTACTTAACGGCGCTAAGGAGCATCCTTATAGTCGAGAGCTTTTCCTTCTCCCCCGCCTTAAGCGCAACAGAGACGTCCTTGGAAATGTCTTCACGCAGTGCCATCTGATCGGCTCCTTTGAAAGTGTATAAATGCAGGCCGGGGCCGTGCAGTCCCGCCTGTCCGATAGGCCGGGGTTTTCAGGCCCCGCCGCGTTAAGCCCCTTTTTTAAGCTCTATGAGGACGAGCTTTACGATGGCCTTGAGCGTCTCAAACACCCCGAGGCCGTCGCTAGCGACGGCCTCGAAGTCCGGGATGCCGTTCGAGTTCAGCATCTTTTTAAGCTCGGAGACCGGGACGATGTTCGGGAGGTCCCTCTTGTTGTACTGCACCACATAGGGTATTTCGCTCAAGCTGTAACCCTGCTCCTCGAGGTTTATCTTCATGTTGTCGAAGGACTCGATGTTTGCGTCCATCCTCTCGACCTGCGAGTCCGCTACGAAGACTATGCCGTCAACGCCCTTCAATATGAGTTTGCGGGACGCGTCGTAGAATATCTGCCCCGGCACCGTATAGAGGTGGAAGCGGGTCTTGAAGCCCTTGATGTCGCCGAGCGATAGCGGCAGGAAGTCGAAAAAAAGCGTCCGCTCCGTTTCGGTCGCGAGGGTTATCATCTTCCCCTTCGCCTCCGGCCTGGTCTTCCTGTAGATGAACTGCAGGTTCGTGGTCTTGCCGCAAAGGCCAGGCCCGTAGTAAACGATCTTGCAGTTTATTTCCCTTGAGGAGTAGTTTATGAATGACATCTTAAGGTGCGGAAAAAGTCCGTCCATGGCTTTTTCCGCTACGGCTTGGCCGAAGTAAATTCGGCCAAGCCTTACAAATTGTTCGATTTGATCTCACAATTTGGCGATCCATCCATGGATCGCTGTTTGGTTTCGGGTTATGCACGGCCGCGGGGCGGTCCGGCGCTTTCTTTCAACGCGCGGCTAAGGATGCGGGCCGGATGAGACGAACGCCGGGGGTCCGCCCTGCGCCGCTCTCCTGGCCCGGTTATATTTGACTGGCTTATTTAAGAAAAGGACTTAAGGCCGGCCCTCAATGGAAGAGCCTCTCGATATCGTCGTCCGTAATCTCCTTAAGGAGGTTCTCCTTGTCCACGTCGGCGGCCATCCTGTCCAGGAGCTTCTGTATGGACCTGCCGAGCTCCTCGCTCGCCTTTTTCACCCGGAGCCTCACGAGCCCGAGCGAGGACCTCTTATCGAATATGACGAGGAGGATGACCCTCTGGCCCACGACCGAGATGTGGAGGTTGTCGCGCTCCCCTTCGTGGAAGAGGATCGAAAACTCCTTCTCCCCTATGAGCTTGGCGAGCCCGCCGGTCGCCGCGATGTTCCCGGCGGTGAGAGAGGCGAGCGATGTCGCGTCTATGTCCTTCGTGTCCCCGCTCGACGAGATGAGCTGTCCGTCCTTGTCTACAAGGTAGACGCACTTGGCGTTGGATTCCCTGAGGAGCTTTTCGACCGCGGCGGTGATCTCGCGGTACTCCTCCTCGAACATCACGAAAGAACTCTGAGGCATCTATACCTTCCTTATATGCGCTTGCCGTCGAGGTCGAGGAGCCTCTGCCACTCGAGGTCGACCCTCGCCTGGAACTTGTCAAGCAGGTTCCTGTTCTCGGGCTTCAGCAGGTGCTTGAACCTGCCCTGGGGTTTCAGCCACTCCTCGAGCGGCTTTTTCTCCTTCGGCTTGTAGGTGATCTTAAGTATGCCGTCCTCTATCTCATAAAGGGGCCAGTAGCAGGTGTCTACCGAGAGCTTCGCCCACTTTATCGAGTCCTCGGGCTTGGTGTACCAGCCGAGCGGGCACGGGGACATGACGTTCATAAAGGTCGGGCCCTGGATCCTCAACGCCTTCTCGGCCTTTCTGGAGAGGTCGGCCCAGTTGTGCGGGGAGGCCTGCGCGGCGTAAGGGATGTTGTGGGCCGCCACAATCCTCGTCAGATCCTTCCTCCACTCCTGCTTTCCGGGTATCACCTCCCCGGCCGGGGAGGTTGTGGTGTTCGAGAAGAACGGGGTCGCGCTCGACCTCTGGATGCCGGTGTTCATGTACGCGCCGTTGTCGTAGCAGAGGTACAGGAAGTTATGCCCGCGCTCAAGGGCGCCGGAGAGCGCCTGAAGGCCGATATCGTAGGTGCCGCCGTCGCCGCCGAAGGCGATGAACTTTATGTCCTTGTCGCCGCCCGGGAGCTTCCCCTTTTGCGTAAGCGCCCGGTAGGCCGTCTCGATCCGGCTTAGGGTCGCCGCGGCGTTCTCGAACGCGGAGTGTATCCAGGGGATCCTCCACGCGGTGTACGGGTATATGGTGGTGCCGACCTCGAGGCACCCGGTCGCGGTGGTGGCAACGACCGGCCCGCCGGCCGCCCGGAGCACCAGCCTCACTATCGGAGGGATGCCGCACCCGGAGCAGAGCCTGTGCCCTCCGGTTAAGAGTTCGTTCTGTTTCGAAAGCTCTTTAAGGGTCGCCATTTTTCGTCCTTTTAAGCACGGCCCTGAAGGCCGGCGCGGTTTTTATTTATTTGCCGTGGGTGAGGCCTTAGATGGTGATGTACTTCTGGAGCGTATCCACCATGCCCGTATCGGCTATGGTCCTTAGCTCCTCGAATACGGCGATTGCGTCCTTCACCTTGTAGTCCCTGCCGCCGAGCCCGTATATCCTGCTTACGACCTTCGGCCTCTTCGGAACATCGTAGAGCGCGGAGCGTAGCTCGTTGAAGACCGGGCCGCCGAAACCGTTCATGGAGTCCGCCCTGTCGAGTACGGCTACCGCCTTCTTGTCCTTCAACGCCTCGGCGAGCTCCTTAACCGGGAAGGGCCTGAAGAGCCGGGGGCGGAGCACCCCGGCCTTGAGCCCCTTTTTCCTGAGCTCGTCCACCGCGACCTTGGTGGTGCCTGCCGCGGAGTTAAGTATCACGATAGCGATCTCCGCGTCTTCAAGCCTGTATCCCTCAAATAAGCCGTACTTTCTCCCGAACCTCTTTTCGAAGTCCCCGGCGACCTTTAAGACCGCATCCTTTGAACGGGCCATGGCCTGCGACTGCTGGAATTTGAAGTCAATGTAGTTTTCCGGCAGAGACATCGCGCCCATGGTGACCGGGTGGTCTATGTCCAGAAGGGTCGTCTTCGCGTTGTACTCGCCGACGAACCCCTGGACCTCTTCATCCGAGAGGAGCGTTATGTTCTCTATCGCGTGGCTCGTGATGAAGCCGTCGAGGCAGACCATGACCGGGAGCTGAACTGTCTCGTCTTCGGCTATCCTGACCGCCTGTATGAGTTTGTCGTAGGCCTCCTGGACGGTCTCGGAGTAGAGCTGTATCCAGCCCGAGTCGCGCGCGCCCATCGAGTCCGAGTGGTCGCAGTGTATGTTTATAGGGGCCGAAAGCGCCCTGTTGACGTCCGTAAGTATTATCGGGAGCCTCATGCCCGAGGCTATGTAGAGCATCTCCCACATGAGGGCCAGTCCCTGCGACGAGGTCGCGGTCATGACCCTCGCCCCTGCCGCGGCGGCGCCTATGCAGGCGGACATCGCCGAGTGCTCGCTCTCAACCGTTATGAGCTCGGTCGTAACAGCGCCGTCGGCGACGTAGCTTGCGAACTCCTCGATAACCGCCGTCGAGGGCGTTATGGGGTAGGCGGGGCAGACGTCCGGGTTGATCTGTTTCATCGCGTAGGCGATAGCCGAGTTCCCGGTAAGTCCGGCCTGGCCTTTTGTCATCGTTATCGCCATCAGTCGGCCTCCTCTTCCATCTTTATAGCCTTTACCTTGTCCGGGCACTCCATCGCGCATATCCCGCAGCCCTTGCAATGCTCGAGG
>JACREU010000119.1 GCA_016212705.1 Deltaproteobacteria bacterium | reverse complement strand
GGTTATTATCCTGTTCGCCCTCTGGAGCTCGAGGTTCTTCCTGTCGAGGTCCTCGTTCAGGAGCTTCAATTCCTCGTTTATCGCGTGGAGCTCCTCGGTCTGGCTCTGCGTCTCCTCGTAGGCGACCTCCAGGCTCTCGTTCGCGGTCTTCATCTCCTCGTTCAGCTCGGCGAACTCCGTGTTCTTCTCCTCGATCTCCCTTAGGTACCTCTCCTTTTCCTCCTCGCGCCTCTCGACCCCGTCCATCATGGAGTTGAAGGCCCTGCCGAGGGTCTTTAACTCGTCTCTGGTCTCGCCGTTATCGCCGACAACGACCCTGACGCGGAGGTCGCCTCTCGCGAACTCCCCGAGCTTGTCCTTCAAGGACTTCAAGGGCCTCGTTATCTCGCTCGTCGAGACGATGGCGGCAAGGAGCGAGAAGGCGAGCCCGAGGACGGTTATGAGCGCGATTATCCACTGCGTCTCCTCCTGTATCTCCCAGAGCTTCTCCTTCGAGATGCCGACGCTTAAGGAGCCTATCACCGCCCCGTCGGAGTTCCTTATGGGCTCGAACATGGTAATGAGGGTCGCGCCGGTCAACTCCCACTCCGTGAATACGGGCTTGCCGGCGCTGACTGCCCGGAGCGCGTCCGCGGGCAGGCTCGTCCCTTTAACCGACCTGCCGCTTAAATCGACTATGTTCGAGGATATTCTTTTGTCCCCGGCTGAAATGGAGGTAAGGAGCCCCGGTATCTTGCTCGATACCGTGTGCGGGATGTAATCGTCGTTGTTCAGTATGTCCGCCGTTATTATCGCGCCAAGGGGCCTGCGCCTGCCGTCGAAGACCGGGGTCGCTACGACGAGCGCCATGACTGGCGCGGATTCTTCCACGCCGCCCTCCAGCCTCGCGCGCCCTTCATCAAGGAGCGGGGCGCCCTCGTTCCGGAGCACATCCCTTGAGAGTATCTCGCTCGATATCCTCGGCTCGCCGGTCTCGACCGCCCTCTCCACCATCCCGCCTATCCTGACCGTGTCGCCCGACGATTCGCTGTTCAGCCTCGCTATCACGCGGCCCCGCGTGTCCGTCACTATCCAGACGTCGACGTAGGGCCTCATCTCCTTCCACGTCAGTATCACACGCCGGAGATATTGCTTGTCGCCCCTCTCGACCGCGGACCTTATCTCCTCCATCGACGCCGCCTGGAGCATGCCGTAGCGCATCTGGTCGCCCCTGACGTAATACTCGGTCCAGGCGGATTTGAGCCCCATGTTTATCTTCTCCTGGGCGTCCTTCTGGAGCCGGGAGTCTATTACGCTGTAGGAGATATAGGCGAGGAGCGTCATCGGTATGAGGATGACGGAGAGGAAGACGACGGTGAGTTTCACGCCCATCGCCATATTGGAGAACTTCCTTACGAGCGAGAGTGCCATTGTCAGGCCTTCTTTCTGTATGTGCTTAGCCTCGTGCCGACCGGGGCGTACTTATGCGCGAAGATGGGCGGTATGACCTCGGCCTTGCCGAGGACGAGCAACCCCCCGGGCTTGAGCGAATAATCGAGCTTCTCGAAGACCTCCGCCTGCAGTGACTTATTGAAGTAGATGAAGAGGTTCCTGCAGAAGAGCACGTCGACCCCGGAGATAGAGGGGTTTCTTACTATATCGAGCACGCCGAATTTCACGAGGTTCCGTATGTTGTATCTCATCTTGTAAAGGCCGTCCGTATATGAAAAATATTTATCGCGGACCTCCTGGAGGACGTTTTTCATCGACTCCTCCCTGTAGAGCGCCTTTCTCGCGGCGTCGAGCGCCTCGGGGTCTATGTCGGTAGCGAATATCCTGGCGTTGCTTATCGCCTCGAAGGAGAGGCACTCGGCGAGGAGTATCGCGATCGAGTACGCCTCTTCCCCGTGGCCGCACCCGCAACACCAGACCTTGATGGCCTTCTCCCTCCAGTCCTCCTTTACGGACTCGCAGAGCCTCGCGAAGACCTCGGGCTCCCTGAAAAACTCGCTTACCTTTATAGTCAGGTTTGAGAAAAGACGGTCGTACTCGGAGGGGTCCTGGCCGAGGAGGACCGAGTAGTCTCCGTAGGAAGGACAGTCGAGGAGCGCAAGCCTCTTGGATATCCTCCTCATGACGCTCGACCTCTTGTAGTTTCGAAAGTCCCAACCCCTCTCATTGAAGATATTCTCAAGTAGCATATCGAGGTCACCGTCGCGGTCTTTTACTGGCATAGGTAGCTCTTTGGAAAGACAAACAAAAGGGCATTATATATTAGCACGCTAAACATATTATTTCAAAGCAAATCCAGCCACACTGGGAACCCGCTGTAATATTTGACTTTTTCAGCGCCTTCCCAATCCAGCCGCCCTTGCCTTAAAAACGCCCCTTTGATATGCTATGCTAAATCCCATGGAGATATCAAGGCTTCTTAAGGCGGTGATACTGAACACAAAGGCGAGGGACCATGCCTCCGTGCTTGACGGCATGACACAGCGCCTCTTGCCCGAGGGGCGCGCCCCCGGCACCGGGGCGATATGCGACCTCAAGGCGCACGAGTCCACCGAGGGGATACTCTCCGGCACGGGCGCGGCGATCTTCCACTGCCTCTCAGAGGAGGTTAAGGACACGGCTATCGCGCTCTCGGTCTCAACGCGCCCCCTGCCCCACCCTTTGAGGAAGACGCGCGTCAGGATATTCTTCCTCATAATATCCCCGATAAAGGAGAGCGGCTCTCATTTACAACTCTTATCCAAGCTCGAGGGGCTCGTCCTCGACCCGGCCTTCCGCCACGCCGTCCTCCTTGCCTCGTCGGACGAAGAAGCCCTGCGCGCCGTAAAAAGGGCGGAGGCCTCGGCGCGCTCCATGTACATGCCATTGCCCCGCGACGAGGTCTTTTCCGAGCTCGGCTCTTCCCCCTCGGGCTTAACCGAGGCTGACGCCCGGGCGCGCCTTAAGCTCACTGGCCCCAACTCTATCAAACGGGTTGCGAAGTCGACGCTCCTCAAGGACTTCCTCCATAACATCTTCCTGAACCTCTTCGCCGTCCTCCTCTGGGCGGGCGGCTTCATGTCGTTCGTCGCCGGTATGCCCGAGCTCGGCTGGGCCATATTCCTCGTCATCGTCATAAACGCCACATTCAGCTTCTGGCAGGAGTACAAGGCCGAGAGGGCGGTCGAGGCCCTTAAAAACCTCCTCCCCAAAAAGGTCCGCCTGGTCCGGGACGGGCAGGAGAGGGAGATCGACGCGGCCTCCCTCGTCCCCGGAGACCTCATCAGATTATCCGAAGGCAACAGCGTCCCGGCCGACGGGAGACTCGTCGTCTCCGAAGCCATGCGCGTTGACAACAGCACGCTCACCGGGGAGGCCCGCCCCATTTACAAGGTCTCGGAGCCGCTCGAAGACGGGAAGGGCTTCATCTGGACAGAGGTCCCGAACATGGTCTTCGCCGGCACTACGGTCCTCTCCGGAGGGGGCTCGATGATCGTCACCGCGACAGGCATGGACACAGAGATAGGCCGCGTTGCCTACCTTACGCAGGCGATAAAGGCCGAGATGAGCCCTCTGCAAAAAGAAATAGTAAGCATCACCAAGGTCGTGACCGGCATAGCCCTCTTCCTCGGGGTCTCCTTCTTCCTCCTCGGCATCGGACTGGCCGGGCTCACGTACGCCGAGAGCTTCATATTCGCCATAGGCATCATAGTCGCGAACGTCCCTGAGGGGTTGCTCCCAACCGTCTCTCTCTCGCTTGCGATGGGCGTTCAGAGGATGGCGGGGAAAAAGGCGATAGTCAAGAAACTCTCGGCGGTGGAAACGCTCGGGAGCGCGACGGTCATATGCACCGACAAGACAGGGACGCTGACGCAAAACCGCATGTGCGCCACAAGGGTCTTTGTAAACGGCAGGATGATAGAGGTCACAGGGACGGGGTACGCGCCCGAAGGCGGCTTCTTCATCGAAAAAGAGCGGATGACGCTGGATGGGCTGAAGAAAGAAGGCGCGCTCGACCTCCTCGCCATAATGGCCCTTTGCAACAACGCGAAGCTCCACCCGCCCGCGAAGGGAGGGGACTGGACGGTCTCCGGCGACCCAACTGAGGGCGCGCTTTTGACGATAGCCGCGAAGGCCGGGCTCGACATCGAGTCGCTTGAGAAGAGCTACAAGAGGGCGGCCCACCTCCCGTTCGAGAGGATAAGGAAGCGGATGACGACCATCCATGAGGCCAAAGGCGGCCTCCGGGCGTTCGTAAAAGGCTCTCCCAAAGAGGTCCTCGCGCTATGCGCGCGCATCCATTCCGGCGGCAAGGTCGTGCCGTTAAGCGACGAAGAACGCGCTCTGATACTCCGGGAGAACGACTCGATGGCAAGGAGCGGCCTACGGACGCTCGCCGCGGCGTACAGGGAGGCGGAGAGGAAGGACAAGTACGCTCCGGCGGAGGTCGAGCAAGACCTCGTCTTTGCCGGGCTCGTCGCCATGCTCGACCCGCCGAGGCCCGAGGTCAAAGAGGCGGTCGCGGACTGCCACACCGCCGGGATAAAGGTCGTCATGGTCACCGGCGATTACGGGCTCACCGCCAGGTCCATTGCCGAAGAGGTCGGGATAGACAAAGACGCCCGCCTCATAACAGGCACC
>JACREU010000019.1 GCA_016212705.1 Deltaproteobacteria bacterium | reverse complement strand
GGGCAAAACAACGTACAACAGCCCTGAATTTAGCCTCTGCGATTTTTGAACGGCTGTAATACCTATTTTTCTTCAGCATTTCGGAAGCTTACCACATTTCTCAATGTCGTTTGCTTCCTAAGACCCTTAGAAAAGGGGGATATAGTTCTTTCCCCTCTTCCCTTGTGGGAGAGGGCGGAGGGAGGAGGAGATTTGTGTGGATTATGTGTGCCGAGCCGCCGTTTGGCAGAGTCCGCTAATCGTAGCCCTGCGCAGTTCCACAAAAAGCTTGACGATAGGTTTCGGAACCTGTTAGCCTATAAGTCTCTTTATTGTGTTCAGGGTTGCCCTTTTAAGGGCAATAGGGAATCCCGTTAGATACGGGAGCTGCCCCGCAACTGTAATCGGCGACGAAATCTTAGCTTGCCACTGGCTGAAAGCCGGGAAGGATAAGAGAGTAGGACGACCCGTAAGCCAGGAGACCTGCCCTGAGCGAATTATCAGAGTCCCTCGAGGGAGGGGGCTCGGGCGCGGGCCTTTCCTTCGGGAGTTCGCCGTCACCCATCCCTAATGGATGGGTTTTTTGTTTTGAGGGGTATAAGGGGAATGGAGAGAAAGGGTCTCGTACACATCTATACCGGCGACGGAAAGGGCAAGACGACGGCCTCCGTGGGGCTTGCCGTCCGCGCCGCGGGGCAGGGCCTCAAGGTGCTCTTCGTCCAGTTCTTCAAGGAGGACTCGGCGTCCTCAGGGGAAAAAGAGATTTTAAGGAAGCTCGGGGTCGAGCTTGTAAGGTCGAACTGCAGGCACCCGATATTCACGAAGAACACGGATGAGGGGAAGGTAAAGAGGGCGATAGAGGATACCTACAGGCTCGCGAAGGAGGAGTCTTCTGCCTTCGATCTGCTCGTGCTCGATGAGGTCATGTCGTGCGTGAACGGCGGGTGGATCGATATGGAAGACCTCATCTCTTTCCTCAAGGAGAGGCCCGCTGGCCTTGAGGTCGTCCTGACAGGCCGCGACGCGCCGGTTGAATTACAGCAGGTCTCCGACTATGTCACCGAGATGCTCAAGATAAAGCACCCCTTCGACACTGGAGTAAAGGCGAGGAAGGGGATAGAGTACTGATGGGCATCGAGGCGTTTGAATGAGCAACGGCCTTACATTCGTCCTCGGCGGCGCGCGCTCGGGCAAAAGCGCGTTCGCGTTGAAGCTCGGCGAGGCTAACGCCGGGCCAAGGGTCTATCTCGCCACGGGCCAGGCAGGGGATGCCGAGATGGCGCTACGGATAGGCAGGCACAGGGAGGAGCGCGGGGACCGCTGGGAGACGGTCGAGGAGCCGCAAGCGATAGTCGCCGAGGTCAACAAGGCCGAAGGCGTTCTCCTTATAGACTGTCTCACGCTATGGGTCTCGAACCTCCTCTTCGCGGGTCTTGACGACGGCGATATTATAAAGACGGCGGAATCGCTCGCCGTTGCCTCGATTTTATCTGGCGCGCGAGTGATAGCTGTATCGAACGAGGTCGGGCTCGGCATAGTGCCGGAAAATCCCATCGCCAGGAGGTTCCGGGACTTATCCGGCGCGACGAACAGGATAATGGCGGAGCGCGCCAAAGACGTCTGGTTTGTAGCGGCGGGCATACCGCTTAAAATGAAGTGAGGTAAAAAATGGTTTCGAAAAGGCTGCGGATATTCGCGGCGTTCTTCGCCGGCAACATCTTTTTCTTCTTCCTCTCCTCGCTCGTCCTCTGGTTACTGACGAGATACGAGATATCGCCTTACGGCAGGTTCGTGGCTACGTTCTTCAAGGGCAGGAAGCCGGAGGAGGCGCAGGCGGCGATAGACGCGAACCGGGCGCTCTTTGACGAGCTCCTGCCTGAGGCCGTCAGGTTCTCCGACCTCTTCGTCATGCCTGCCGTCGGTTTCCTCATGGGGTGCATCGTAGGCGCGATAATGCGCGGGAGACAGTGGTACGCAGGCCCCGTATGGGCGCTCATAATCGCCGGACCGGTCTCGATATTTTTCCTCATAAGGTCCGAGGGCGCCGAGAGGTTCCCCTATCTCGCCGTCTTCCTCGCGCTCATCGCCCTCGGCGGCGTTGCAGGGAACGCCTTTGCGAACAGGGCCGCCTCCGGGACTGCGAAGGCGGAATAAGGACAAGCCATTTTGCTTTAGTCAGCCATTAAGGAGTAAAGATGTCAAAGCTCGAAACAACGCTTGAAAAGATAGAACCCGTGGACCCGGCCCTACTCGATAAGGCGCAAAAGAGGCTCGACAGCCTCACCAAACCCAAGGACAGCCTCGGCAGGCTCGAGGAGCTCGCAAGGAGGCTCGTCGGAATAACCGGCGACTTGTCGTTCAGGGTCCTTAAAAAGACCATATTCACCTTTGCCGGCGACCACGGGGTCGCCGACGAGGGCGTCTCGGCCTTCCCGACAGAGGTGACGCGCCAGATGGTCTTTAACTTCCTCCGGGGCGGGGCCGGGATAAACGTGCTCTCAAGGCAGGCCGGGGCAGAGGTGGTCGTCGTCGACATCGGCGTGGACTTCGAGTTCGACGACGCGCCCGGGCTCGTCAAGAGAAAGGTCGTAAGCGGGACGAGAAATTTGCGCATCGGCCCCGCGATGACGAGGGAAGAGACCATAAGGTGCATTGAAGCGGGCATCTCGCTCGCCAAGGAGTATGCCGCGAAAGGCGCGGTATTCGGGACCGGGGAGATGGGGATAGCGAACACGACGCCTTCGAGCGCGATAGTCTCGGCCTTCACGGGCCTGCCCGTCGAGGAGGTCACTGGCAGAGGCACCGGCGTGGATGATAAAGCGTTCCGGCACAAGGTCGCGGTGATAGAGGAGGCGCTCAAGGTGAACGCCCCTGACGCATCCGACCCGATCGACGTGCTCTCCAAGGTGGGCGGAGCTGAGATAGCCGGTATCGCCGGGCTAATCCTCGGCGCGGCGTCCCTGAAGATACCGGTCGTTATCGACGGCTTCATATCCACCGCAGGCGCGCTTGTCGCGTATGAGCTTAAGCCCGCCGCGCGCGACTACATGATAGCCTCTCACTTATCCGTCGAGCGCGGCCACAAGGCCATGCTCGAGAGGATGAGGCTGAGGCCATTGCTCGATCTCGACCTCCGGCTCGGAGAAGGCACGGGCTCGGCGATAGGCATAATGCTTATTGAGGCGGCAGAGCGCATATACAACGAGATGGCGACCTTCGGGGACGCGGGCGTCTCCGAACGGTCCTCTTAAGGGTCAACGGATGAAGGGTTTTCTGACAGCGCTCCAGTTCCTGACCGTCTTCAGGGTAAAGAAGGACCTGGAGGTCACGAAAGATTCTCTCGCCTCGTCCATGGCGTACTTCCCGCTCGTGGGCGCGCTCCAGGGCGTAATACTCGCGCTCGCCGACTATCTCCTCGCGGGCACGGGACTTCTGCCTGAATCCCTTACAGCGGGCGCTCTCATCCTCATACTCGCGCTTACTAACGGCGGCCTCCACTTAGACGGCTTCGCAGACACCGTCGACGGCATTGCCGGAGGCAAGACCCCGGAAGAGAGGCTACGCATCATGCGGGACAAGGCCGTGGGGCCGATAGGCGCTTCCTTCCTCTTCCTCGTCCTCCTCCTTAAGTTCCTCGCCATAGAGGAACTGCCGGCAGAGGCGCGCACGCGCGCCATCTTCCTTTTCCCCGCGGCCGGAAGGTGGGCGATGGTATTGATGGCGTATCTCGCGCCCTCCGCGCGCGCCGAAGGGCTTGGCGCGGCGTTCTCGTCGAACTCGCGGAAAGTCCTTGTGATATCGACGCTCATCATGGCGACATTCTCGGTCCTCGTGCTCGGCGCCCTCTCTCTCGTTATAATAATCGCGCTCGGATGTATAGTCTACGCGTTCACGCGCTTTTTCAAGAAAAGGCTCGGCGGCGTAACAGGCGACGTATTCGGCTTCCAGTCCGAGGTCGTTGAGGTCTCGTTCCTCGCACTCGCCATCGCGTTCATGAACATCCTCGCCCTCGCCGAATAACCGCTCGGCGAGGACCCCTACAAAATGATCGAAGGCTACTTCTGAAAATTAGGAATTTTTTCTGAGGTCAAGGAAGGGCGGAAATAAAAAGCGGAGCATATATGCTAATATGTGAGCATTTTTATTTACGACCTGACGCAGAGATCAGGAAAAAGAACAATTTTTAGAGATGGCTTAAGGGAGATACATGAAGGCTACAAGGCTATATCTCATAAGGCACGGCCAGGTCGTAAACCACCACGAGTACAGATACAACGGGCACTGCGACGTTGACATAACGGATACAGGCGTCGAGCAGATGATGAGGCTCTCGGAGTTTCTCCTCGGCCATTCCATCTCGGCGGTATATTCGAGCGACCTTCAGAGGGCGAGGAAGGGCGCGGAGATAATCGGCAGGAGGCTCGCCCTTATGCCTGAATCTGTGAAAGAGCTCCGCGAACTCCACCTCGGCAGATGGGAGGGGCTCACAAGGGAGGAGGCGGTATTCAAGTACCCCGAGGACGCGCACTTCAGCTTCAAGGAGCTCGCGACCTCGAAGGTAAAAGAGGGGGAGAGCCTTCTCGAGCTTAAGGCCCGCGTCCTCCCCGCTCTCTCGTCGATCGTCGAGAGGCACAAGGGTGAGGCCGTATGCGTTGTAGCGCACGGAGGCGTCAACAGGGTCATACTCGGCGAGGCGATGGGGCTCCCGCTCGAGAACTTCTTCAGGATAGAGCAGGACTACGGCGCGCTTAACCTCATCGATTGGTTCGAGGACGGGATAAAGGTCGTGAAACTCCTTAACGGCGGGCCTAATCAGGAGTTCAGGCCGACGGAGCTCTACTAAAAGGATGGGTATGGCAAGGGGTCTTATAATAGCCTCCGTTTCGAGCGGCTCGGGAAAAACGACCGTGACGCTCGGCCTCATGGAGGCGCTCCGGAAGAGGGGCCTTATCGTCCAGCCCTTCAAGGCAGGGCCGGACTACATAGACTCGGGCCACCACTCGGCGCTCCTTAAAAGGCCGTCTTACAACCTCGACACATGGATGATGGGCGTTGAGGGCGCGAGGGCGACGTTTGACGCAAGCATGGAGCGCGCCGAGATCGGAGTCGTCGAGGGCGTCATGGGGCTCTTTGACGGCAAGGACGGGGATGACGAGGGCTCGACCGCGCACCTCTCAAAGGTATTGGGCCTCCCGGTGCTACTGGTGGTAGACGCCTCCCGCTTGAGTCGCTCAGCCGGGGCGATAGTCAAGGGCTTTGCCGAGTTCGACAAAAAGGTCGATTTGAGATGGGTCTTATTCAACAGGGTCGGCTCTCCGCGCCACTACGACATGCTTAAAAAGTCCGTGCAAAAGTCCCTTGGCGTTACGGTCATCGGGTATCTGCCGAGGGAGGAGGCCCTCTCTCTCCCGGAGCGCCACCTGGGGCTCTTTACGCAGTGCGACACGGGACGCGCCGAGTGGCGTAAGGCCGTAAAAAAATCCGCCTCGCTCCTTGAGGCCCACGCCGATATAGACGCTTTACTCAAGGCCCTTTCTCATTCAAAAAAAAAGGCGGCGGCCCGCCAAGTCAAAAAAAAAGGCGCGTTCAGGATAGGCGTCGCGCAGGACAGCGCCTTCTCCTTCTATTACAGGGAGAACCTCGATATGCTTGAATCCCTCGGGGCCGAAATTATATGCTTCAGCCCCCTTAGGGATAAGTCCCTGCCCAAGCGCCTCTCGGGCCTATATTTCGGCGGCGGCTACCCCGAGCTCCACGCAAAAGAGCTTGGCAAGAACTCCCGGATGAGGGCCGGGATAAAAGAGGCGGCGGACGCGGGCCTGCCCGTATTCGCCGAGTGCGGCGGGCTCATGTACCTCGGGAGTTTTATCGAAGACCTTAACGGCAAGGCACACCCCGGAGTCTCCGTCTTCCCGTGGACGACGAGGCTCTTGAAAAAAAGAAAGGCGCTCGGGTACAGGGAGGTCGAGGTAATCCCAGGACACCCGTGGCTTGCCCAGGGTGCAAAGCTCCGGGGCCACGAGTACCATTACTCGGAGATGACACGCCCTTATCCAGGCATAAAAAGCGTCTTCAGATACGGTATGGGCGCGCAGGTCCATCAGGAAGGTTTCGTCTACAGGAATACGCTCGCCACTTACATCCACATCCACTTCGCCTCGAACCCGGCGTTTGCCGCTGGTTTTGCCGGTCTCTGCAGGGAAGGAAGCCGCGGATAGTTGCGAGGCGTTTTAAATATTCAGTTTCTCAATTGAAAGCCCCTATTTCCATTCAGACGGTTTCACTTGCCTGAAAAGGCCTTTCCTGATAAATTAATCTATTGCCTGTGACGGAACTTCGCGGAGTCTGATGCTCTCAAAGGTACTAACCAGCGCGACCCTCGGAATAGACGCTTATCTCATAGAGGCGGAGATAGACATCTCGCGTGGGCTCCCGTATTTTGCGACCGTCGGCCTCCCGGACAACGCGGTAAAGGAGAGCAAGGACAGGGTAAAGGCCGCGATAAAGAACTCCGGATACGAATTCCCCGCCCGCCGCATTACCGTAAACCTCGCACCGGCCCACATAAAAAAAGAAGGCACTACCTTCGACCTCCCAATCGCCGTCGGCGTCCTCATAGCCGAGGGTGTGGTGGATGGGGGCGTTGCCAAGGATTTTATCATTCTGGGAGAGCTTTCTCTCGACGGCTCGATAAAGCCGGCAAGGGGTGTTTTGTCCGTAGCGGTCCTTGCGCGGGACCTGGGCAAGAAGCTCCTCGTCCCAACGGCGAACGGCAGAGAGGCCGCGATAGTCGAGGGCGCCGAGGTCTACGGGGTAGAGAGCCTCTCCGAGGTCGTCGAGTTCCTGAACGGCAGGAGGGCCATAGAGCCGGTTACGGCGGTCAGGGCCGAAGGCTCGGGGAGGGGTGCCGGGCACCTTGTCGACCTCTCGGATGTGTTGGGGCAGGCGCACGTCAAGAGGGCGCTTGAGGTCGCGGCCGCGGGCGGCCACAACATGCTGATGATAGGCCCGCCAGGGTCGGGTAAGACCATGCTCGCCATGAGGCTCCCCGGCATTCTCCCTGACATGACGCTCTCCGAGGCGATAGAGACGACAAAGGTACATAGCGTCGCCGGGGTGCTGGATGCCGGCGCGGCGCTCGTCGTCGAGAGGCCATTCAGGTCCCCGCACCATACGATATCGGACGCGGGCCTCATAGGCGGCGGCAGGGTCCCGAGGCCCGGAGAGGTATCTCTCGCGCACAACGGGGTGCTCTTTTTAGACGAGCTCCCGGAGTTCAGGAGGAACGTCCTTGAGGCGATGAGACAGCCGCTCGAAGACGGCAAGGTCTCGATATCGAGGGCGCTCGTCTCTATTGCGTACCCGTCCGAGTTCATGCTCGTTGCCGCCATGAACCCATGCCCCTGCGGCTTTTTAGGGGACTCTCAAAAGGAATGCGTCTGCACGCCCATGCAGGTGAGGCAATACCGGGGGCGCATCTCCGGGCCGCTCCTCGACAGGATAGACATACACTGCGAGGTCCCGGCCGTCAGGTACAGGGATATGGCGGCAGAGAGCAAGGGCGAGACATCCGGGGCCGTAAAGGAGCGCGTGGACAAGGCGCGGAAGACCCAGGCATCGAGGTTCAAGGGCAACGTCGCCTCGAACAGCAGGATGGGCGCGAGGCTCGTAAAGAGGCATTGCGAGCTCTCGAAGGATTCGTCCCGCCTCGTGGAGACGGCGGTGGAAAGGCTCGGCCTCTCGGCGCGCGCGTACACGAGGATACTGAAGGTGGCGAGGACCATAGCCGATATCGAAGGCGAGGAGGGTATCCGGACCCAGCATATATCAGAGGCGATACAGTACAGGACGCTTGACAGACAATAGGAAAAGGTATCCGGCAGATGGAAAACGAGCTCCTTAAGACAATATTCGATTCAGCCCTCGACGGCATCTTCATAATCGACCTTGAGGGCAGGTATATAGACGTGAACCCGGCAGGGTGCGCGATGTTCGGCTACTCGAAGGAGGAGCTCATCGCCGGTGACATGCGCCTCCTCCTCTTTCCCGAGGATGCAGAGCGCGCATTCGAGCGTAGCAAAAAGAGCTGGAGAGAGGGCGCGTTCGTCCCCGAATTGAGGATGATGAGGAAGGACGGGTTTGAAGTATGGGTGGAGCTTACGGTAAAGCCCTTGAAGACGAAGAGGGGAGACCTCGTCCTCGGCATAAAGCGCGACATAACCGAGAGAAAGATGGTCGATAGGGAGCTCTTGAAGGCCAAGAAGCTCGAATCCATCGGCGTGCTGGCCGGAGGGATCGCGCACGACTTCAACAACCTCCTCTCAGGCATTATCGGCAACGTCTCGGTCGCAAAGGCGCTCACCGGAGCGGACGGGAAGGTCCAATCTCTTTTAGGGGAGATTGAAAAGGCGGCCTTAAGGTCAAAGGACCTTACGAAACAGCTCCTTACCGTTTCCAGGCGAGGCGAGCCCATAAGGGAGAGGGTCGATATCGCCCGGCTCGTCGAGGACTCCGCGAGGCTTGTCCTCCGGGAGACGGGGGTCCAATGCTCATTTTCATTCCAGCAGGGGCTCAAGGAGGCCGAGGCGGACCCGGGCCAGCTCTCGCAGGTCATGAACAACATAGTATTGAACGCCGCGCAGGCGATGGGGAACAACGGCCGCATAGAGGTTAAGGCCGGGAATGTGACGGTCGGGACAGGAGGGCCGCACTTGTTGAAAGAGGGGGATTACGTGTTGGTCTCGATAATCGACCACGGCCCCGGCATACCGAAGAAGATATCGGGCAGGGTATTCGACCCGTTCTTCACGACAAAGGAAAGGGCGAGCGGCTTAGGGCTCGCAATATCGTACTCGATAGTTAAAAAGCACGGCGGCGCCATAATCGCAGAGTCCTCGAAGGACGGAGCGACGTTCAGCGTATACCTCCCCGCAGCCGCTGAAAAAGAGGAATACAGGCCTTTATTGGATACGATAGTCAGGGGCAACGGCAGGATACTCGTCATGGACGACGAGGAGCTTGTAAGGGACACGACAGCCTCGATGCTCGAACTCCTCGGCTATGACGCCTCTTTCGCGGAGGACGGCGCGCGGGCCGTCGAATTGTACAAAGAGGCCCTCAGGGACAGCGCCCCCTTTGAGGCCGTGATACTCGACCTTACGGTGCCGAACGGAATGGGCGGGCTGGATACGCTCCACGAACTGCTTAAGATCGACCCGCGGGTAAAGGCGATAGTCTCGAGCGGCTACTCCAAGGCCCCTATCATGTCGGATTACCGGAAGCACGGCTTCTCAGGCGTAATCACCAAACCATACAGGGTGGGCGAGTTCGGCAGGGCCTTAAATGCCGTCCTGGCAAAAGAAGAATAACCCCTTATCCCGCCCCTTTCACCGTTTTAACCGAGGTATCCCCTGACAGCCCGCTTTTTCAGAAGAGCACGATGAGGACGACGCCGGAGAGCATTATGATGGACCCGAGGAGGCGCTCCCTGATGTTTATCTCGTGGAAGAGGATCTTGCCGTAGATGACGCTGAAGATGAGCGACGTCCGCTTGACCGAGATCATGTAGGCGACCTGCGTCATGCTTATTGCGACGAAGTGGGAGAGTATCATCACCGCGGTGCAAAGGCCGATGGGGAGAAAAGTAGCCGGTTTTTTGAAGACAAGCGGGAACTTGCCCTTCGATATCGTATAGACCGTGAGTACGGCGGTAAGCGTAAACGGGTAGAACGCGCCGAAGAAGACGGGGCTTGAGTGCTGGACCGCGACTTTTCCGAGCGTTGACGTGACGCTGTATATTAGGGCGACGGCTATCATCAGGAGCGAGCCCTTTTCTTTTATTATCGCCTTTATGGGGCCGAGGGGCCCGGTCTTCGAGGCGTTAGAGTTCAGCATGTACGCGCCGACCGTTATGAGGACGACCCCCGCGACCCCGCCCCTTGACGGCACTTCCCCGAGCATGACGAAGGCTATGAATATGATGAATACCGGGGACAAGGCCATGAAGGGTATGGTGAGGGACAATGGAGAGAGCCTTATCGCCTTCACATAGAGTATGAGGGAGAGGACCTCAAGCGGTATGAGCGCGCCGACCGAGGCCCAGAAGGTGGAGTCCAAGTACGGGGCAGGGACAAAGTACAGGGCGACGGCAAGGAAGGGCAGCGCGTACCCCTCGCGGACCCATACTATTACGAGGTCGTCGGTGTCCTTAAGCGCGCGCTTGGAGAGCGCGTCGGCGGTCGATAGGGCGACAGCGGTTATAAGGGCGAAGGGGAGCCAGTACATGGGGGCCTTTGGCAGGCGCTGAAAAAGTTGTAGGGTGGGCGGAGCCCACCAATATTGAAAGCCTTTGCAGTAGGCGTAGGCTTGGTTAGCGAAGCGTAACCCTACGAAATATCTTTTGGCAAAGGCCTTTTTGCGCGCTCCGCGCTTTTTAGGCGACGGCTCCGAGCGCTTTCATCCTTCCTTACCACGGTTTTCAGCTCTCAGCTAGTTGCGCGCCGAGCGCCCCTCGTCTAATCTGCCCCGGCGCGCTCGCCTCTGCCTCCCTTATGCGCTCTCCGCCATGCGCCCGTGTGTTTGTAAAGACAGGACAAAGATTGACCGCTCTTGCAACAGATATCCTTCCCCAGGGTCGAGGAATACCGCGAAGCCGCATTTTATGCGGATGAGTCTGTCATTCATGCAGGCTTCCTTTCCTCATTTTAAGGTTTTTGGCGGACCTCATCAAGGGGAATCTCCTTTGACGGTATGCATACTATCCTATATAATCAGGCAAACTCCATCCTTCAAAGGAGCCCGTGATGCCTTCCTTTGCCAAGAATATGCTCGTCGCCGACCCGGACCAGAGGCGGAGCCTGCGCGCCGCGATTATGCTGAAGCGCTTCGAGTATAACGTCTTCGTCGCCTCCGGGAGCGCGGAGTTGCTTCGCATCGCCGACTACGCCATGCCGAACCTCATACTCCTCGACCTCCGTATGCCGTTTGTGGAAAACAGGACCTGCCTCGAGGCGATACGCTCCGAGCGCGGGCTCGACCCGGTAAAGGTCATCACGACGTCGGACGCGGCTGACGAACTACT
>JACREU010000118.1 GCA_016212705.1 Deltaproteobacteria bacterium | reverse complement strand
GTAATACCATAGAAGAGGTTCCCCAGAGGATGCAGGGGGAAGTCAAAAAGCTGTCATAACAACAAACGGAGGAGACAAAGATGAAAAAAGTCATGTTGGCGTTGGTACTTGCACTTTCCCTGTTCGCACCTTTGAGAGCCCATGCGGCAGGCAGGGACATCGAGGCGATGAAGACGGAGATCGATAGCCTTAAGAAGGACATGGATGAGATAAAGCGCGTGCTGATATCGGTCCTGCCTGCACTTGTTAGGAATGACCGGGGAGAAGCCCAAGCGCAGGCGGTCCCTCCCCAGAGGGCGGAGGCGCCTCAGAACGGCACGGTCTCCATAAAAGACAGTCCTTCGATGGGCAAAGGCGATCTTGTGCTTGTCGAATTCTCAGATTACGAATGTCCGTTCTGCGCCCGTTTTTATACGGATACCCTCAGGCAGCTCAAGAAGGAGTACATAGATACCGGCAGGCTCAGGTTCGTGTACAGGGATTTCCCACTGCCTTTCCACCAGAACGCCATGAAGGCGTCCCTGGCTGCGGGCTGCGCGGGGGAGCAGGGCAAGTACTGGGAGATGCACGAGGCCCTGTTCGTGAACCAGCAGACCATCGGGGATGTTGAAGGGCTTGTCAAAAAGGCGGGGCTTAACGCCGTGGCCTTAAACAAATGTATCGAGAGCAAAAAATACGAGAATGCCGTTACCAAGGACATCAATGACGGCAGAGAGCTCGGGGTCAATGGGACTCCAACGTTCATTCTCGGCAAACTGGATGCGTCCGGCAAGGTGTCCGGCGAGGTCATACAGGGCGCTGTGCCTTATAGCGTGTTCAAGGGGAAAATAGACGCACTGCTTAAGTAAGATGGCGGACCGCGGTATTAATACTCATGCAACTATCTCGTTCTGACGGACGGGGTAGTTGCAGCAAGCCCGTTGACCCTTCGAAAAAGCTGGAGGCTTGATTGAAAAAGGTTTTTTTCGCTGCATTTTTCCTTTCCGTGCCCATGTTGCCAGGCGTCTCGTCAGCTTTCTGCTTCGATCAGGCGGGATTTTACTACAACATCCCACCTGATCTATTGAGGTCCATCGCGCTGGTCGAATCGAACCATAACCCTGCCGCCGTGAACCGCAATATGGACGGATCCATGGATTACGGGCTTATGCAGGTCAATTCAAGGTGGGCGAGGGAACTCGGGGAGCGGTGGGCCTATATCCATGATCCTTG
>JACREU010000117.1 GCA_016212705.1 Deltaproteobacteria bacterium | reverse complement strand
CCCAGGCGCGCAAGAAGGCCATGGATTTTGCCTCGTAAATGTCATTCTTTATAACCATCCCTGAGGGATGGTTATAAACACATTCACCCTTGTCATTTTTCATAAATTAGGTTATTTTGTCCTTCTATTTGATCTCATGGTCCCCCATTAATGCGTAAAAAGGAAAGGAAAGAGAACGCCGGAAGAAAGTCCGCCTGCTTTATCTGCAAAAGGGAGGGGGAGTTTAAGCCTGGCTATGCCGGGCTTGAGTTTGAGGGCGCTTCTTTTGATATAAGGTTCTGCCCTTCGTGCGGGCTCGGGAAGACTTTTCCTTTTCTGAGCCAGGAGAGGCTTATAAAGATATACTCCTCGACCTACCGCGAGGACGACTCCACCCGGTTCCCCGGCCCCCTTGAGGCGGTCATAAACATCGTAAGGACCGGGCGTTGCCGCAGGGTCGAGGCGATCGCTAAAAAAGGCCGCGTCCTCGACATAGGTTGCGGCAGGGCCGATTTTCTGCTGTTAATGAAGGGCCGGGGCTGGGAGGCCCACGGCCTTGAGCTCGACGAACGGATAAAGGAGAGGGGGGTGCAGGCCAGGGGGGTAGAGCTCAAATACGGGGGGCTTGAGGAGAACCGCTTCCCGGACGCCTTTTTCGACGCCGTCACCCTCTGGCATGTATTCGAGCACCTCTCCGACCCGGCGTGGGCCGTAGCCGAGTGCAGGAGGATATTAAAGCCCAACGGCACGCTCGTCATAGCGGTTCCGAACGTGAGGTCTTTGCAGGCGCGAATGATCGGCAAACACTGGTTCCACTTCGACCCGCCGTTCCACCTGTACCATTACTCGGCGCTTAATTTAAGAAGGCTCCTTGAGGCTAATTCGTTCAGCGTCGGGAAGGTAAGGCATTTTTCGTTCGAGTACAACCCATTCGGGTTCCTCCAGTCCATATTCAACAGGATGGGGTTCAGGGCGAACCTCTTCTACGATTTTTTGAGGTCAAGACACCGGGGGACGGCTGAGGATTATTTCTGCATTGCGGTAATGTTTATCATGATGCCGGTGATACTCCCTTTGTCGATACTCCTTTCAATGGCAGAAGCGCTCCTCAGGCAGGGCGGCACAATAGAGGTATACGCGAGAAAACAGGGGTAGAAGAAAGAGATGCTTAAGACCGAGATAGAGATAATAAAGACGCCTTCGCCGAGGCTAAAGGACTCGCTCCTCGAAAACCCCGGCTTCGGGGCTATATTCTCCGACCACATGTTCTCGTCCGTTTACAGGGAGGGCAGATGGCGGGAGACGCGGGTCATGCCATTCGGCGATATAAGCGTCTCTCCGGCGCTCACATGCCTCCACTACGGGCAGGCGATATTCGAGGGGTTGAAGGCCTTCCATTCAAGGGACGGGCGGATAAACATATTCAGACCCGATAAATACCACGAGAGGATGAACAGGTCGGCAAAAAGGCTCTGCATACCGGACGTGCCCTACGACCTCTTCATAAACGGCCTTAAGGAACTCGTTTCGCTGGACTCCGGCTGGATACCGAGGAAAAAAGGCTTCTCCCTCTACATCCGCCCTTTCATATTCGCTTCTGACAACTTTTTGGGCGTGCGCGTCTCGGATACGTACAGGTTCCTTATAATCACCTCCCCGGTCGGCGCGTATTACAAAGAAGGGATAAACCCGGTAAGCCTCATGACCCCCGGAGAGTACGTGAGGGCAGTTAAGGGAGGGCTCGGCTCGGCCAAGACCCCGGCGAATTACGCGGCGTCCCTGCTCCCGGCTGAAGAGGCGAAGAAAAAGGGGTTTACTCAGGTCCTCTGGCTGGACGCCATAGAGCACAGGTACATCGAAGAGGTCGGGACCATGAATATGTTTTTCGTCATTGGCGACGAGCTGGCGACCCCGTCACTTGAAGGCTCTGTCCTCTCGGGCGTCACAAGGGATTCGGTCATCATGCTCGCAAGGAAGTGGGGGATGAAGGTCTCTGAAAGACGGGTATCAATAGACGAGGTCTTCAAGGCGGCAAAGGACGGGTCTTTAAAGGAGGCCTTCGGAACCGGGACCGCGGCTGTCATCTCGCCCGTGGGGCAGATTGAGCACAATGGCGAGAGGATAACCATAAATAATAACAAGATAGGGCAGTTATCTCAGAGGCTCTATGACACCATAACCGGGATACAGTACGGCGATCTGCCGGATGCGGACGGATGGATATATACGATATGAAGATCACTGACGCTACGATAAAAGAGCACGGGCTGACAACCGACGAGTACAGGCGGATAGTCGATTCCTTGGGCAGGGAGCCGAACCTCCTTGAGCTCGGCATCTTCTCGGTAATGTGGTCGGAGCACTGCTCGTACAAGTCTTCGAGAAGGCACCTCAAGAACTTCCCGACAAAGGGGCCGCATGTGCTCCAGGGGCCGGGAGAAAACGCGGGCATTGTGGATATAGGCGACGGCCTCGCAGTAGCCTTTAAGATGGAGAGCCACAACCACCCGTCGTTCATCGAACCTTACCAGGGCGCGGCTACGGGCGTAGGAGGGATACTCCGCGACATATTCACAATGGGCGCGCGTCCCATAGCATCCCTCAATTCGCTCAGGTTCGGCTCGCCGGAGAATAAAAAGACCGCCTTTCTCGTCGAAGGGGTCGTCGCGGGAATCGCCGGATACGGCAACTGCATAGGCGTCCCGACCGTCGGGGGCGAGGTCTACTTCAATCCGTCATACAACGGCAACTGCCTCGTCAACGTCATGACAGCCGGGCTTCTGAAGAAGGACAGGATATTCAGGGGTAACGCCTCAGGCATAGGGAACCCCGTCATATACGCGGGATCGCGCACCGGCAGGGACGGCATCCACGGGGCCGTAATGGCCTCCGACGTATTCGGAGAGGGAGGCGAAGAGAGGCGTCCGACGGTCCAGGTCGGGGACCCGTTCGCTGAGAAGCTCCTCCTTGAGGCATGTCTTGAGCTCTTCAAGACCGACTTCGTCGTCGGCATCCAGGACATGGGCGCGGCCGGGCTTACATCATCGAGCGTTGAGATGGCCGCGCGCGCGCATACCGGGTTGGAACTCCACATAGACCGCGTCCCAAGGCGCGAGGAGGGGATGACCGCCTACGAGTGCATGTTGTCTGAGTCCCAGGAGCGTATGCTCATGGTCGTAAGGAAGGGGACCGAGGAAGAGGTAAGGAAGATATTCAGGAAATGGGACCTTGAGGCCGAGGTCGTGGGCACTGTAATCGAAGGCGGGAACATCCGGATTATGGAGCGCGGAGAGGTCGCGGGCGATATACCTGTTAAGTTCCTGACCGACGACGCCCCTGTGTACGACAGACCCATAAAGAGGCCTTTGGCGCAGGACGAGCTTAATACCCTTGATCTTAAAAAGATAGCACTTCCGCATAATTACAGCGAAACGCTGATAAAAATACTCTCATCCCTTAACGTCGCCTCAAAGGAGTGGATTTATAGCCAGTACGATTACATGGTAAGGACCGATACGGTCGTCTGCCCAGGGTCTGACGCGGCTGTCGTAAAGATAAAGGGGACGAATAAGGCAATCGCTTTGACCGTGGACTGCAATTCCCGTTACTGCTACCTCGACCCAAGGAAGGGCGGCGCCATAGCCGTAGCCGAGGCGGCCAGAAACCTCGTAGCCTCAGGGGCGAGGCCGATCGCGCTTACAGACTGCTTGAACTTCGGGAACCCGGAGCGGCCTGAAGTGATGTGGCAGTTGACGGAGGCTATACACGGCATTAAGGACGCCTGTATCGCGCTCGGCATCCCGGTCATAGGCGGCAACGTGAGCCTGTATAACGAGACCTCCGGGGTGTCGGTCTATCCCACGCCGACCATAGGCATGGTAGGCATCATCGACGATTTGAAGGCCCACACGACCCAGTGGTTCAAGGGCGCGGGGGACGTAGTCGCCCTCATCGGAGAGACAAAACCGGGGCTCGGCGGGACAGAATACTTAAGCGCCGTCCACGCTCTTGAAAGAGGGGACCCGCCGGATATCGACCTATCAGCCGAGAAGGCTGTAGAGGAGGCTTGTTTAAAGGCGGCAGGGGAGTGTATAATATTGTCAGCGCACGACCTCTCCGAGGGCGGGCTCGCGGTCTCACTCGCCGAGAGCGCATTCAACCCCAAGGGGAATATCGGCGCCGAGATCGACCTTGACCCAAAGGGCCTGCGCGCAGACGAGGCGCTCTTTGCCGAAACGCAGTCGAGGATACTCGTGACAGTGAGAGAAAAGGACGTGGCGCGGCTTAAGGCGATATGCAAGGACGCCGGCGCGCCCTTGAGCGTCATAGGAAAGACCGGCGGGGAAAGGCTTAAGATCGGCTCTTTCATCGACGTCCCGGTAAACGAACTTAAAGAAGCCTGGGCAGGCGCGCTCGGAAGGTATCTCGCCGCCCACGCGGCAAGATAAAAGGGGTTATCCGTATATTATGGAATTCCTTTCAAACGACAGGTTCAAGGACGAGTGCGGGATATTCGGCATCTACCGCCACCCCGAGGCGGCCAACCTCACGTACCTGGGGCTTTATTCGCTACAGCACAGGGGGCAGGAGAGCGCCGGGATAGTCTCTTCAGACGGCGATAAGCTCTATTCGCACAAGGGCATGGGGCTTGTCGCCGACGTATTCTCAAGCCCGGACATAGCCCGCCTTCACGGGTCGTCGGCCATAGGGCATGTCAGGTACTCGACCGCCGGTGAGTCCCACATAAGGAACGCCCAGCCTTTTTTCGTCGAGTATTCGAGGGGGGGCATAGCAGTCGCCCACAACGGCAACCTCATAAACGCCCTGTTGCTCCGGGCGCAGTTCGAGGCATACGGCGCGATATTCCAGTCGTCGAACGATACCGAAATAATAGTCCATCTTATAGCGTCGAGCAAGGAGAACTCGCTCCTCGACAGGGTCATCTACGCCCTTGGCAGGGTTAAGGGGTCGTACTCGCTCCTCTTCCTCACCGAAGACACGATGATAGCGGCGCGAGACCCGCACGGGTTCCGCCCGCTTTCTCTCGGCAGGCTCAAGGGCGCGTGGGTCGTAGCCTCCGAGACCTGCGCCTTCGACTTGATCGAGGCCGAGTACGTCCGCGACATCGAGCCCGGCGAGATAGTCGTCATAAACGGGGAGGGGATAGCCTCCTACAAGCCGTTCCCGCCCTCGAAGTACACGCCATGCGTATTCGAGTTCATATACTTCGCGAGGCCGGACTCCACCATATTCGGGGCGAACGTCCATTCGGTCAGGAAGAAGCTCGGCGAGAGGCTCGCTATCGAGCACCCGGTGGACGCCGATATCGTCATCCCGGTCCCGGACTCCGGCGTCCCGGCGGCGATAGGCTACGCCAACGCCTCGCATATACCGTTTGACAAGGGCATAGTGAGGAACCACTACGTCGGCAGGACGTTCATAGAGCCGAAGGACTCCATCCGCCACTTCGGCGTGAAGATAAAGCTCAACGCCATAAAGGATATCCTCAGGGGGAAAAGGGTCGTCGTCGTCGACGATTCCATTGTGCGCGGCACGACGAGCAGGAAGATAATAAAGATGATAAGGTCCGCCGGCGCCAGGGAAGTCCACATGAGGATAAGCTCCCCCCCGACGCTCTCCCCGTGCTACTACGGAATAGACACCCCGAGGCGCGAGGAGCTTATCGCGGCGAGGCAGACGGTTGCGGAGATAAACGATTACATCACATCCGATACGCTCGGGTACCTGAGCGTCGAGGGCCTCTACCAGGCTGTCAGGGACGCCGGCGGGTCCTTCTGCGACGCGTGCTTTACCGGAAAGTACCCGGTTGATATAATAAGCGTGCAGAGCGCGCCTCAGCTCGCGCTCTTTAAATAGAACAATAACAGGAGGCAGACAGCCGTGAGAAGGTTCATAACATTCGTATTCCTGGCCATGGTCTCTTTGTCGGTATTCCCGGTTGTCTCGTACGCCCAGAGCGCGAAGCCGCCTGCCCAGGAGGACGACGATCTCCAGATCGAGGAAGAGATGAAGAAAGAGGGTGAGACGAAGAAGGAGACCGTGAAAAAGCCCGTGACTAAAGAAGACCTGCCGCCGATAAACATGGTCCTGGTAAAGGGCAGCTGTTTCGACATGGGCGACTTCGAGGGCAACGGGGACGAGGACGAGTTGCCGGTGCACGAGGTCTGCGTAAACGACTTCTATATCGCCGATACAGAGGTGACGCAGGAGCTCTTCGAGAAGGTCATGGGGTTCGTCCCTTCAATGCGCTATAACCCGACGATGCCCCGCAACCCCAAGGACCCCGTCACATACGTCAACTGGTACCTCGCCAACCAGTTCATACAGAGCCTCAACAAAATAACCAAAGGCTACTACAGGCTCCCGACCGAGGCCGAGTGGGAGTACGCGGCGCGTAGCGGCGGCAAAAAGGAGCGGTGGCCGGGGTTCAGCAACGAGGCCGAGGCCGGGTCTTACGCGTGGTTCTCGGACAACGCTGATTTCAAGCTCCAGAACGTCAAGACAAAAAAACCTAACGGGCTCGGTATCCACGACATGGCTGGCTCAGCCTGGGAGTGGGTAGAGGACAACTTCGATTTCGACTACTATCAGTCCTCCCCAAAAAAAGACCCGTACGGCGCGGAGTTCTCGCTCTATAAGGGAGTGCGCGGCGGGTCGATAGCCGAGGGGCCCTCAAAGCTCCGCACCACATACAGGTACGCGCTCGAGCCATCGAGACGCATGATAAACGTAGGTTTAAGGCTCGCCGAGTAAATCACTCTGGAGGGACTTCGGATGGTGGAACCCATGAGGGCCGCTTCAAGCCGAGCCCTTCGATATATCCTCATACTCGCCATGCCGGCCGTTTTTTTCCTCTCCGGGTGCGCGGCGAGGACATTGACCGAAGAGGACGCTTACTTAAAGGTCATGAACGCCTGGACGAGGGGCGTAAAGGTCTACGAGGGCCTGGAGACGAAGCTCTACGCCTCGGCTACATACAAGGGTATCGCGTTCAGGGAGGCCTACATCGGGCGCTACGCGAAGGACAACCAGCTCGATGAGGGGTACGCAAAGGCCCTCAGGGAGCGCGAGTCAGAGCTCTCCGAGAAATACAACGAGTTCTTTTTCACCGCATACACCCCGATGGATAAGTGGAACGACTTCGATGACCCGTCCTCCATCTGGAAGCTCTATCTGGAAGACGGCAACGGCTCGCGCCTTGCTCCGGTCTCGATTGCCAGGCTCGACGCCTCTGACCCGCTTCTGCGCGAGTTCTTTCCGTACATGGACCTCTGGTCCACAGCCTACACCGTTAAGTTCCCCAAATATTCGGAGACAGGGACAGAGCCGATACCCGGCGCCAATACGAAGTCGATGCGTCTTGTGATCACGGGCGTCCTCGGCAAAGGCGAGCTCGTATGGAAGTTAGGCGAGTAGCGCTGTCCGTCATCCCGTTTGTTTTTCTGGCCCTCTCCCTGCCGTCCGTCTCGCACGGCTCCTCCGGCTTTTTAGAGTCCTTTTCCGGCGCGGTCTACCTTAAAACCAAAGTAGCCGGTAGATGGGCCCCGGCGGACAAGGGCGCGGCAATCGAGCCCGGAGACCGCGTAAAGACAGGCGGGGACGGCAGGGCCCTCGTAAAGCTTTCCGACGGCACTAAACTTACGATAGCGAACCTCTCGGAGCTTGAGATATCCGGCTATTCGCTCAGGAAGAGCGAGAGGTCGGGTTCTTTCTTCCTCTCATCCGGCAAGATGAGGGCGGCGGTCTCGATCTTCCCCGGGAGGACTGATTTCAAGGTAAAGACCCCGACCGCGGTCTCCGGCGTCAGGGGCACCGATTTTATCGTCATGAACCAGGGTGAGGCGAACGTTTTTTTTGGAGTCGACGGGAGCGTTGAGGTAAGCGGAGAGAGGGACCGCCCCGTTGCCCTTACTACCGGCACGATGACGGAATCGACCGCGGGGTCCGAGGCTATCCCCCCTGTCGTTGTCGAGCCGGGCACCGCGCTCGCCGAGGCGAGGGCCGACCTTGAGGCCGCGACCGACGTGGACGCGCCTGTCGTCTGGGAGCGCGTCAGGGACCTGCCGGACCTCCTGGCGAGGTGGAACATCAACTACGGCCATTACCTCGCCGACTCCGCACGTTTCAGGGAGGCGCTCGACGTCTTCGAGATAGCCTTCGATCTGACGGGCCTGCCAGGCATAAAGGCCGAGGCGAGGCTGGAGAGGGGGACGGTCTATTCGAGGAATATGAACGACCCAGGAAAGGCGCTCTCTGAATACACGGATGTGATCGAGAGGTACAAAGCCGAGCCGTTCCTCGAGAACGCCGTCTACTCGGCGGGGCTCGTAAAGATGGAGATGAAGGATAAGGACGGTGCGCTTGGACTATTCAGGCGCTACATCGCCGACTACCCCGAGGGGTCTCACAGGTCGACGGTGGATATATTCATCAAAGAACTGGAGAAGTGAGGCAGGGCGTCATAACTAAGATTGCTTGAATGCAAACGCGCCCCTCGCAATGACAAACAGGGGGTTTCCGCAACCTGTTGGCGCGATAGGCGGGACTTTCCCGTCTTGCCGAGAGACGTATGGCCCCATCGCGCCAGAACCGTCTTTTAAGAGGCGGACGCAAGTGAAGATATCTTTAATCGTAATTTCCGCTCTCCTCGCCATGTCAAGCGGACCGTCTTACGGGACGACGCTGGTACTGAAAGGCGATATCCATGACGAGGTCGAGGTCACGCACTCGCGCTCGTTCAAGCCCGTGGATGGACGCCTCGACTCCCTCTTGTTCAGGTTCTACAACCCGACTGACTTCAAATCCGGCGCTCTGAACCAGCGGATATCCGTACGCAGGGTCTCATACAGCCCGGAACCGGAGAGCGTCCGGGCTGAGAGGGATTCCTTCGGGAATTCGTTCACAGTCGTTACCTGGAAAGACCTTGAAAAGGAAGCGACGGTGACGGAGACCTATACGGTGTCCCTTTCGATAAGCTTGAACGAGGCGCGGTCACTTGGGCCATTCCCTCTCAACCCGGGGGATATTCCCCCTCCAGCGGCGAGGTTTTTGAGGCCTTCTCCGCTCGTTGAGGCAAATGACGCGGAGATAAAAAAACTCGCTTCATCCCTTACAGCAGGCGCTCTCTCCGAACAGGCGGCCGTCGACGCGATACTCAACTGGATAGTCGATAACGTAAAGTACAGGTCGCCTGTCAACGACTACGGCGCGGCGCAGACACTTTCAACAAAAGAAGGCAACTGCCAGAACTTCTCTCATCTGTCTATCGCGCTTTTGCGTTCCTCCGGTATCCCGGCCCGGATAGCCGGCGGGGTGTCTCTCGGAAGGCCGTGGAAGGTTCCTGTCGAAGGCGGCCACCTCATCCAGTCCATAGGGCAGGGCGGACACGCATGGATGGAGGTCTGGTACCCTGACCTCGGCTGGGCGTCTTATGACGCGCAACAGAGCAGGCTTTTTGTGGGGCCCCGCCACATAAGGCAGACCGCCGGGATGGACTCTAAAGACATAAATGACTCATGGAAGGCCTCCCCGAAGCTCCCGCGCTGGAGCGAAAACATCTCAGCCGAGTATGTAGTCGATAATATCGCCCTCTCGCTAAAGGAGACCGGGACCGCGCCTTCGAGCTATGTCATGGCCTCGTCCCTGCCTGAGGCAAGGACGGCGCTTGCGCCGCCCATTCCTCCGGCAGAGCCGCCGGGGTTCTTGCCGAAAGGCGGTATCGTCGAGTTCGGCAACATCCTGTTTGCCCCGTTCACCGATTTCTACACGGACATAAAGGCCGGTTCCGGCCAGAGGACATTCGACAAGGAGACCGCCGAATATGTCACAGGCGAACACACATTCGCGCAGGCCTTTGTAGTAGACGCCCCCATGAGGGTGGCGGCCGTCTCGCTCGCCATGCATAAGTTCGGCGGACGCTTAGGCTCCCTCTGGATAGACGTCGTAAACGACGCGGGAGGGCGCCCGGGCATGGAAGGGATAAGGAGCCTCCCCCTCATGCTCGATACAATAGCCTTTCACCCGGGATATAAGTGGTTCGACTTCAGGTTCCAGGATTTCACGGGTGCAGGAGAGTACCTTAAGCCGGGCAAGTACTGGATAATCCTCCGAAAATCAAGGGACGCCGTCGTAAACTGGGCGTACACGCCGGGAAACCGCTACGGAGGCCCTGACGATGCCCGCTCCACAGAGGCCGGGATTGACTGGCCAAATATCATGAATTATGACTTCAACTTCAAGGTAACAGGCTCAATGGAAGGCGGGTAGGCGGATTGATACGGATAACTCCTTAACTTCAGGCGTTTTTTGTCTCTTCCAACCCGGCCCGCGCATTGCCGCGTTTTCGGGGCAGTCTGTTTTTGCCCTTGCAACATGGCGTTCCATGTGATAAATATATTCGATTAAATTCGCACGCATGGTTTGGGCCGGCGGTGTCCTTGCTCAGAGGTTTCGAAGTTGGAACCCCGGGCCTTGGATTTTCCGGTCCGCGAAACCGCGCGGAGGACAAAAACCCAAAGGGAGAGAAAAGAACATGGCTTATCTCACAATGAAACAGCTCCTCGAATCAGGAGTGCACTTCGGCCACCAGACCAAGAGGTGGAACCCCAAGATGAAGACCTACATCTACGGCGCGAGGAACGGCATCTACATCATCGACCTCCAGCAGACGGTGAAGATGTTCAAGGAGGCCTACGACTTCGTGAAGGGTACGGCCTCCAGGGGAGGGAAGGTGCTCTTCATAGGGACCAAGAAGCAGGCCCAGAACTCCATTAACGACGAGGCGAAGAGGGCCGGCATGGGGTTTGTCAACAACAGGTGGATAGGCGGCTTTTTGACGAACTTCGCCACCATTAAAAAGTCGATAACGAGGCTTAAAGAACTCGACACCATGGACACCAACCCCGATTTCGCTTCCGCCACCAAGAAAGAGACGCTCATGTTCCAGCGGGAGAAGGAGCGTCTTGAAAAATCCCTGGGCGGCGTGCGCGAGCTCGCGTCAGTTCCGGACATCCTCTTCATAATCGACTCAAAGAAAGAGTCGATAGCCATAAAGGAGGCCCGGAGGCTAGGCATAAAGGTCGTCGCCATAGTCGACACCAACTGCGACCCGGACGAGGTCGATTACATTATACCCGGCAACGACGACGCCATCAGGGCCATAAAGCTCTTCGCGTCATCAATGGCGGACGCCTGTCTCGAAGGCAAGGCGATATACGAAGAGGCCCTTCAGGCGAAGGCCGACAAGAAGGAAAAGGGCGCGCAGGCAGCGGTCCCGGCGGCCGCAGTGGTTCCGGCGGCCCCCGTAGCCCCGGCGGCGCAGACGGCCCCGGCCCCGGTAGCGCCCGCAAAGGCGTAATAGCCGGGCCTCACGGATAATACGAATAAAACCTTAATGCAACAGGGGGATCCACATAATGGAGATTTCCGCAACAGCAGTAAAAGAGCTCCGCGAAAAGACCGGGGCAGGCATGATGGACTGCAAAAGGGCGCTCGCGGAGTCCAATGGAGACTTTGAAAAGGCGGTCACCCACCTTCGCGAAAAAGGGCTCGCCGCCGCGGCCAAGAAGGCCTCAAGGGTAGCGTCCGAAGGCATAGTCATGAGCTACATACACGGAGGCGGCAAGGTAGGCGTCCTCCTTGAAGTCAACTGCGAGACCGACTTTGTCGCGAAGACCGACGGGTTCCTGTCGCTTGTCAAGGACATAGCCATGCACATCGCCGCCTTGTCCCCGCAGTATGTGTCGAGGAAAGAGGTCTCCGCCGATGAGACCGAGAAAGAGCGGCAGATATACGCCGCGCAGGCCAGAGAGTCCGGCAAGCCCGACCATGTCATACAGAAGATGGTGGACGGCAAGGTCGAGAAGTTCTACAAGGACGTCTGCCTCCTCGAACAGCCGTTTGTAAAGAACCCGGACGTCACGATCGAAAAGCTCGTCGTCGACGCCATAGCAAAACTCGGAGAGAACATATCCGTAAGGCGCTTTACGCGCTACAAGGTCGGCGAGGGGATTGAGAAGAAGTGCGAGGACTTCGCCAAGGAAGTCGCCGCTGTACAGGGCTAAGGCCCTTCGCGCAGTTTGATGAGCCCTGTGCCTGCCCGGAGCCGGGCAGGCACAGGGCTTGTGTTGCCTTTCCATCCGACGCCGCTCGTCAACTTACAGAAAGCAGGGCTTGACTTTCATGCCGGACCTCAAGTACAAACGCATCCTCGTCAAATTATCCGGCGAGGCGCTCATGGGCGACAAGGAGTTCGGCACCGACACCCTGGTCGTCAACGCCATCGCCGACGAGGTAAGAGCGGTGCACTCGCTCGGCATCGAGATAGCCCTCGTCATAGGCGGCGGCAACATCTTCCGCGGCGTATCGGCGAGCGCCAAGGGCATGGACAGGGCGAACGCCGACTACGTCGGGATGCTCGCGACGGTCATAAACTCGCTCATGCTCCAGGACGCGCTGGAGAAAAAAGGCGTCTTCACCCGCGTCATCTCCGCGATAGAGATGAAGGAGCTCGCCGAGCCGTATATCCGAAGAAAGGCCGTCCGCCACCTGGAAAAGGGCCGCGTCATCATATTCGCGGCCGGCACCGGAAACCCGTATTTCACGACAGACACGGCGGCGTCGCTCCGCGCCATGGAGATAAACGCCGACATAATACTCAAAGGCACCAAGGTCGACGGCGTCTACGACAGGGACCCGGTTAAGGACCCTGCCGCCAAGAGGTACACGAAACTCAAGTACATCGACGTCCTGAAGGACGGCCTCAAGGTTATGGACACGACGGCCATATCCCTCTGCATGGACAACAGCCTCCCCATCATCGTATTCAGCATGAAAACGCCGGGCAACCTGATCCGCATCGTAAAAGGCGAGGAGATAGGCACCTTAGTCTCCTCGTAATTCTTTTTATCCTTTCTCACAAAAACTCCCGAGGGGCGCGCATGACAAAGGAAGATATATTCACTGACCTGAAAAAAAGGATGGCGAAAGCCGTGGAGGCCTTCAACCACGAGCTCTCGGGTCTGCGCACCGGAAGGGCCTCGCTAACCATCCTCGACAACGTAAAGGTTGATTACTTCGGGAACCTGACCCCTGTAAAGGGGCTCGCCACGCTCTCCGTCCCGGAGAGCAGGACCATCTCCATACAGCCCTGGGACGTCTCACAGATACACGCCATAGAAAAGGCCATCCAGACCTCGGGCCTGGGCTTGAACCCCTCGAACGACGGCAAGGCCATACGCATAGTGTTCCCCCCGCTTACCGAGGAGCGGAGAAAAGACCTCGTGAAGATCGCCAGAAAACACGGCGAAGAGTGCAAGGTCTCCATCAGGAACACCCGGAGAGACGCGAACGAGGATCTCAAGAAACTCGAAAAGGACAAAAAGGTATCCCAGGACGACCTTAAGAAACACCAGCACGAGGTCCAGGACCTGACCGATAAGCAGATAGCTAAAATAGACGAGATCCTCTCGGCCAAAGAGGCCGAGATCATGGAAGTTTGAATTAAATGAAAATGCCCGGACGGTCCTTTTTATAAAAAGGGTGCTTGCGCACGCAAATTCTCAAATCGGAATTTTCTTGGACGGTAAGGTGTAGTCGAGCGATACGATTTTACCAGTCCGGGACGGACCCCCCGGGCATTTTCTTTGTCTTGTACCTCCGCCAGCCCGCCTCTATTTGGCTTGTGATGAGGAAAAGTTTGTGGTAAATTTTTAAGATGGTCGATTCTTCCAGGGAAAAGCTCCCCCGACACATAGCCATCATAATGGACGGCAACGGCCGCTGGGCGAGGCAGAGGTTTTTAAACCGCATCAACGGCCACAGAAAGGGCATTGAGGCGGCCAGGGAAGCGGTGCGCGCGTGCAGGGAACTGGGCGTGGACTGCCTGACCCTCTACACGTTTTCAAAGGAGAACTGGAACCGGCCCGCCCACGAGGTACACATGCTGATGATGTTCCTCGAGAGCCATCTTAAAGGCGAGGAGAGGAACCTCGTCGACAACAACATCCGTTTCAGGGCCATAGGGTCCATAGCCGACCTCCCCGAGGGCGTCCGCGCCGTCGTGGCGGACCTCGAAGACAAGACCCGCTACAACTCAGGCATGGTATTGCAGCTGGCGCTCAGTTACAGCGGGAGGGACGAGATAACCCACGCCGCCAGAGAGCTGGCCGTGAGGGTCAGAGATGGCGCGCTGAACCCCGAGGATATAACCGAGGACGCGTTCAGCGATTGTCTCTACACCCGGGGAGTGCCGGACCCGGACCTCCTCATAAGGACGAGCGGGGAGAAGAGGATAAGCAACTTTCTCCTCTGGCAATTGGCGTACACGGAGATATACATAACCGACGTCCTCTGGCCCGACTTTACCAGGGCGCACCTCGAAGAGGCTATAAGGGATTACCAGTCCAGGGACAGACGGTTCGGGCTCGTAAAGGAAATCGGCGTAGCGGGTTGACACGTGCCGATGAGAATATCTGAGAGAAACCTGTTTAAAAGGTTTTCTCAGATATTTTTTTCACCGGCAATAAGCATATCAGGGAGACGAAACTGAAAAGGGTAGTCACCGGCCTTGTCCTTATATCCGTCGTCCTCTATCTGGTCCTCTATACGTCGGCCTTATTCGTGCTTGGGGCCTCGACCATACTCGCCGCGCTCGCGTTTTACGAGTTCAACAGGCTCTCATCCGTAAAGGTGAGGGACTCCTGGCTCGATTCCCTGGGCATACTCGCCGCGCTTTCAGTGCCTTCGGCGGTTTTTTTTTGCGGTGTAACGGCGTTCGCGCCGATGATAACAGGCGCGGTATTCGTCTTCTTTCTCTTCGGGATGTTCAGGGGGCGCGAGTTCAGGGATACGGCAAATGACGTCTCCTTCAAGGCCATGGGGCTCTCATACGCGGCCCTGCCATTCGCGTTCCTGCCGCTCATAAAGTCCATGTTCCAGGGGGAGATGTGGATACTCTTCCTCTTCGCGGTCATCTGGGCGAACGACACGCTCGCCTTCGCTGTCGGCAAAACGCTCGGCAGAACCAAGCTCTGCCCGGAGATAAGCCCGAAGAAGACGGTCGAGGGGGTGATAGGCGGACTCATCGGAGGAATGACGGCGGCGTTTTTTTTCAGCTACGGGATAGATGCGGAGCCTTGGGTCCTGATAGCCGCATCTATCGCGCTCGGGGTCATAGGCATCATAGGCGACCTCTCGGAGTCGGTCTTAAAGAGGTCCGCGGGCGTCAAGGACTCGGGCGCTTTGTTGCCCGGCCACGGAGGGGTCCTCGACAGGGTGGACAGTCTCCTTTTCGCAGTGCCCGCGCTCTATTATTTCCTTCAGTTCAAGACACTCTTCGCCGGCGGTTAGGATGGATAGAGAGCAAAAGGGACTTGCGATACTCGGCTCCACTGGGTCCATCGGAACGTCCGCGCTCGACGTGGTAAGGAGATACCCTGAGAGGTTCAGGGTCGTCACTCTCGCCGGGGGGACGAATATGGAGCTCCTTAAAAGGCAGGCCAGGGAGTTCCGGCCAGAGTTAGTCTCTGTCCTTGAGAGCGACGCGGCCTCTGAACTTAAGAGAGAGCTCGGTATCCCGGTCAAGGCAGGCGCTGAAGGCGCGATAGAGGCGGCGGTACACCCGGGAGTGAAGACGGTCGTCTCGGCTGTCTCAGGGGCCGCCGGGTTACTGCCGACGGTCGCGGCCATAAGGGCTGGAAAAGATATCGCGCTCGCGAATAAAGAGACGCTCGTCCTTGCCGGGCCGCTTGTGATGGAAGAGGTAAAGGCCCGAGGCGTCCGCCTCATGCCCGTCGACAGCGAGCACAGCGCGGTCTTTCAGTCGTTGCTCGGCCACAGGGCCGAGGACCTGACGAGGGTGATACTAACCGCTTCCGGCGGGCCGTTTCTGAAGAGACGCTCGGACTCGCTACATTCGGTCACGCCTGATGAGGCCCTGCGCCACCCCAGGTGGAACATGGGGCGGAAGATCTCGATAGATTCGGCGACGCTCATGAACAAGGGGCTGGAGGTCATAGAGGCGTCTTTCCTCTTCGGAGTGCCGGCGGAGAAGATTTCGGTCGTGATACACCCTGAATCCATCGTGCACTCGATGGTCGAGTACGCGGACGGCTCCGTAATAAGCCAGATGTCCTCTCCGGACATGCGGGGGCCTATCGCGTACGCGCTCTCGTTCCCGGAGCGGATCGAGGCCGGGTTAAAGAGTCTGGACTTCTCGCACTTAAGGCTCGACTTCAGCTCTCCGGAGCCGGGCAGGTTCCCGTGTCTCGCCCTTGCTTATGCGGCGCTTAAAGAGGGGGGGACCCATCCGGCGGTCCTGAACGCCGTTGACGAGGTGGCGGTAGAGATGTTCCTTAAGGGGAGGCTCCCGTTTACGGGGATACCGGAGGTTATCGCCGCCGCGCTCGGGAGATACCAGGGCAGGCGGCTTTCATCGATAGAGGACGTGATAGAAGCAGACAGGTGGGGGAGGGAGGAGGCGCGTTCTTTAATAGAGGCGCTCAACTGATCATAAAATGACGACATTCATATCATTCATAATCGTACTTGGAATATTGATATTCATCCACGAGCTCGGCCACTTCATGGTGGCGAAATTCTCGGGCGTCGGTGTTGAGAAGTTCTCGCTCGGGTTCGGCCCGAAGCTCATCGGCATAACGAAAGGCGAGACCGAGTACAGGATTTCCCTCCTCCCGCTCGGGGGCTACGTGAAAATGGTCGGCGAGGCCCCTGGCGAGGAGATATCCGAGAGGGACAAAGAGAGGTCTTTCACGCACAAGTCCGTGGCCAAAAGGGCCTCGATAGTAGCGGCGGGGCCTGTGATGAACCTGCTGCTCGCCGCGCTCCTCCTCCCTGTCATCTTTATGCTCGGCATACAGGTCCCGGCGTTTCTGGATGACAAGCCGGTCGTAGGATATGTTCTGCCCGATGAGCCCGCGGCAAAAGCGGGGATACTGAGGGGTGACGTCATAGAATCCGCCGACGAGCACGCTATCACGAACTGGGAGACGCTCTTAGCCGAGCTCTCAGAGCACCCGAAGTCTCCGGTCCATCTGAAGCTAATCCGTAACAATGAAGAGAAGGTCGTCACCATCGTCCCGGAGCCTACGCTTGAGACGGGCGCGGGCTACGGCGGCATGTTCCCGCCGATGAAGCCGATAATAGGCGACGTCGCCAACGGTTATCCGGCAAAGGAAGCGGGCATTCAGCCGGGGGACGTCATACTCGAGGTCGACGGAAGGACGATAACCCACTGGGCGGAGCTCGAGGAAATAATACACAAGAGCGGCGAGAAAAAGACCTTCCTGATTGAGAGGGACGGTAAAAGGCTTACGTTCGAGATAACGCCGAAACACAACAAGGAGGCCGACGTCTATCTCGTCGGCATAGGCAGGAAGGACGAGCATGTACTCCGGAGGTACGGCTTTTTCGAATCGATCCAGAAGGGGGTCGTTACGTCCATCGAGATGACCGAGAGGCTCTTCGCGGTCATCAAGGGGCTCGTCCTCGGCAAGTATTCATTGAAGACCCTCGGCGGTCCGATAATGATAGCGCAGGTAGCGGGCAAGGCCGCGGAGTCGGGCTTGTCCGACCTCCTCTCGCTCGTTGCGTTCTTAAGCCTCCAGCTGGGGATAATAAACCTCTTCCCCATCCCTGTCCTCGACGGAGGCCACATATTGTTCTTCGGGATAGAGTCGGTAAAGGGGAGCCCGTTGAGCGAGAAGTTCATGGCTATCGCCCAGCAGATAGGTGTAGCGCTCCTTATCGCGCTCATGGTGCTCGTCACATATAACGACCTCTTCCGTATATTCGGATAAGGTCTCAATGCTCTAAAAATTGTTATTTTTAGAGATAGTCTTAAGAGTGAATTTAGTGCCTTAGTCAGTCTTCCCCTCCTTTTTAGTCGTGAGGCTGCGTTTGAACATACTCGCTATAGACACATCCTCAGCCTCGGGCTCAATAGCCCTTTCCAATGATAAAAGGCTCGTGGCGGAATTGACCGTCTCCGAGGCCGGGGCGCACGCCGAGTGGCTCCTTAAATCGATAGACTCATTTCTCTCATCGATTGGTTCTTCAATAAGCGACGTCGACCTCTTTGCCGTCACGAACGGCCCAGGCTCGTTCACCGGCATCCGGATCGGCGTATCAGCCGTTAAGGGGCTCGCGTGGTCGACCGGGAAGAAGGCGGTAGGCGTATCCGCCCTGAGAGCGCTCTCCCTGAACCTCGCGCACTCTGAGCGTCCGGTCTGCCCGGTGCTCGACGCGAGAAAGGGCGAGGTCTACTCCGCGCTCTTTAAGCCCTCCGGCGGCGCGATAGAAGAGATACTGCCTGAGACCGCTATGACCCCTCCGGCCCTCATCGACGCGCTCTGCGCCCTTAACCTCCCTGCTCCCCCGATCTTTATCGGGGACGGCCTTAAGGCCTATGGCGATATTTTTAAGGAAACGGTTGCGGGCGCGTCCTTTGCACACGAGACGTTCTGGCGCATAAGGGCCTCGAATATAGCCCTCCTCGCCATACCGGAGCGCGGCCAGGACGCAGACCCCAGGGACCTCACCCCGGTCTATCTTCGCAAATCCGAGGCCGAGATAAAGGCGCTCGTCCATAAACCCAAATAGGTGTGGACTTTTAGGGACTTAAAGACTATAATTTCACACTTTCCATTGGTTTTCAGCCGCCCTTTCATCGAAAACAACGGGAATCTCGAATATTGACAACGCTTACCCGTTGGGTTAGTATTAAAAATGAGTGTGTTTTCGCTTATTTATGGCCGGGGGCGGGTTTCGGAAAAATGTTCCGTATGGGCAAATATGGCTTGCCGGGAGGCTTGATAACGGGTTGTTGATTGGCGCGATAATCTCTTGATTCCGAAAGGAGGCCTTTTATGGTGATCCAGGACGAGGTGGTGAAAAAGCTTCTCGATGAGGACGAGGCTTTCAGGAAGGCATGCAAGGCCCACAAGGATTACGAGAACAAGCTTGAGAAGATGGAGAAAAAACCGCTCTTAAGCGCCGCTGAAAAGGTTGAGAAGAACAGGTTGAAAAAGCTCAAACTCGCGCTCAAGGACGAGATGGAGCAAAGGATCTCCAAGGCGAGGGCGAGGGAATAGAGAGGGGACAGCCGGGGCTGTAATATATAAACGATGACGATGAGAAGCGACAGGATCAAGAAGGGACTTGAGAGGGTCCCGCACAGGGCCCTCATGTATGCGACGGGCATACCCAAGGGCGAGATGAAAAAGCCCTTCATAGGGGTAGCCACGAGCTTTACCGACCTTATACCCGGGCACATCGGGATGAGGGACCTGGAGAGGTTCATCGAAAAAGGCGTGCACACCGGCGGAGGCTATCCGTTGCTCTTCGGAGTGCCCGGCATGTGCGACGGCATAGCCATGGGGCACAGGGGCATGCACTACTCGCTCCCTTCGAGGGAGCTCATAGCCGACATGGTCGAAAGTGTAGCCGAAGGGCACGCCTTTGACGGCCTCATCCTCCTCACCAACTGCGATAAAATTACGCCGGGCATGCTCATGGCCGCGGCGCGTGTCGACATCCCGACCATAGTCGTCACCGCGGGCCCCATGATGACCGGAAGGTACAGGGGCGCTCGCACCTCGTTCATAAGGAATACGTTTGAGGCGATGGGGCGGTTCAGGGCCGGGGAGATAACCAAAGGCGAGCTCGACGCCTGCGAGACCGGGGCCTGCCCTGGCGCTGGCTCCTGCCAGGGGCTCTACACCGCTAACACCATGAACTGCCTGACCGAAGTCATGGGCATGAGCCTGCCGTGGTGCGGGACGGCGCTCGCCAACTCGGCGGAAAAGAGGCGCATCGCATTCGACAGCGGCGTGCGCATAGTAGAGCTCGTCAAAAAGAACGTCACCCCGAGGAAGATACTGACCCGCGCGGCCTTTGAGAACGCCATAAGGGCCGACCTCGCGCTCGGGGGGTCCTCCAACACGGTATTGCACCTCCTCGCCATAGCGCACGAGGCCGGGGTTAAGCTCCCGCTTGAGACTTTTGACGCGCTGAGCAAAGTGACGCCGCACATAACGTCCCTTGAGCCGGTCGGCGAATATTATATGGAAGACCTCCACTGGGCCGGCGGCGTCCAGGCGGTCTTGAAGAGGCTTGAGGCCTCCATAAGGGACAACCCGACGGTCTCGGGCAAAAAGGTAAAGGCGATAATCGCCGGAGTCGACTACATAGATTCCGAGGTCATAAAGCCGCTGAATGAGGCCTACCACGCAGAGGGCGGCATAGCCGTACTGAAAGGCAACATCGCGCCGCTTGGGGCGGTGGTAAAGCAGTCCGGAGTAAGCGAGAAGATGATGAGGTTCACCGGAGCCGCCCGCGTATTCGATTCCGAAGAGGCGGCGATGAAGGCGATACTCGCTCGCGCGATCAAGGGCGGAGAGGTCGTTGTCATCAGGTACGAGGGGCCCAGGGGCGGCCCCGGCATGAGGGAGATGCTCGCGCCGACGGCGACCATCATGGGCATGGGGCTCGGGGACTCCGTCGCGCTTATACCCGACGGCTGGTTTTCAGGCGGCACACGGGGCCCCTGCGTCGGGCACATTTCTCCGGAGGCCGCCGAAGGCGGCCCCATCGCCTTCATAAAAGAAGGTGACACCATCGAGCTCGACATCCATAAGAGGACCCTTAATCTAAAGGTAAGCGAAACTGAACTCAGCGAGAGGAAGAAGTCGTGGACGCCTCCGGCGCCGAAGATAAAGAGCGGGTGGTTGTCGAGGTACGCTAAAGTAGTCACATCGGCCAATACGGGAGCGGTGCTGAAATAAAAAAGGGCTGCATCATTTTAGAGTAGCCTAAAGAGAACCTATTATGGAAACCAAAAAAAACGGCGCAGAGGTCTTTTTGGAGTGCCTTCTTAAAGAGGGCGTCGACACGATATTCGGCTTTCCGGGCGGCGCGGTATTGCCTGTCTACGACGCGCTATATGATTCCAAGCTGAACCACATACTCGTCCGGCACGAGCAGGGCGCCGTACACATGGCCGACGGGTACGCGCGCGCTACCGGCAGGCCCGGGGTAGTCGTAGTCACATCCGGCCCCGGCGCGACTAACACCGTAACCGGCATAGCCACCGCCTACATGGACTCTGTCCCATTGGTGGTATTTACCGGGCAGGTCCCGACGGCGCTCATCGGCAACGACGCCTTCCAGGAGGCGGACATAGTCGGTATAACGAGGCCCTGCACAAAGCACAATTATCTGGTAAAGGACATAAAGGACCTCCAGAGGATAATCAAGGAGGCGTTCTATATAGCGACTACCGGCAGGCCAGGCCCCGTGCTCGTCGACATCCCGAAGGACGTCTTCACCGCCCCGTGCGAGCTCAAGTACCCTGATAAGGTCCACATAGAGAGCTATCAGCCGAACTACAAGGGACACCCCGGACAGATAAAGAAGGCGATGGATTTTATTCTCTCGGCCAAAAGGCCGGTCGTCTACGCCGGAGGGGGCGTGATATTGTCGAACGCCGCCGAGGAGCTCAAGAACTTCACGACGAAGCTCAACATCCCGGCGACTACGACACTTATGGGGCTCGGGGGCTTTCCCGGCACGCACCCGTTATTTATGGGAATGCTCGGGATGCACGGCACCTACTGCGCGAACATGGCGGTCATGAACACGGACTGCCTGATAGCCATCGGCGCGCGCTTCGACGACAGGGTCACTGGAAAGATAGACGAGTTCGCGCCGTACGCGGGAATCGTACATGTCGACATCGACCCGACTTCCATCAGCAAGAACGTGAGGGTCGATATCCCGATAGTCGGCGACGTGAGGGACGTGCTGAAAGAGATGATAAGGCTCATCCCGGCGCAGAAGGAATTGAAGGCCCACAAGGAATCTCTCAAGGACTGGCACGATCAATTAAAGACCTGGAACGACACTCACCAGCTCTCTTACAAGTTTGAGCCGAAGGGCAAGATAAAGCCGCAGTACGTAGTCGAGAAGCTCTATGAGGCGACGGGCGGCGACGCCATCGTCACGACCGAGGTCGGGCAGAACCAGATGTGGGCCGCGCAGTTCTTCAAGTACGACAGGCCCCGGACGTTCATAACTTCCGGCGGCCTCGGCACCATGGGTTTCGGCTTTCCCGCGGCCATAGGCGCGCAGATTGCCTGCCCGGATAAGACAGTCATAGGGATAGCCGGCGACGGGTCGATTCAGATGAACATACAGGAGCTCGCGACCGCCGTTCAGTATAAGCTGCCTGTGAAGATCGCGATACTTAACAACATGGTCCTCGGCATGGTCAGGCAGTGGCAGGAGTTCTTCTACAACAAGCGCTACTCGCACACATGCGTATCAGTCGCGCCGGATTTTGTAAGGCTCGCCGAGGCCTACGGGGCCGTTGGCCTTCGTGCCAAAACCCCGGCTGAGGTCGGGGGTGTCATTAAAGAGGCGATGGCCGTGAAAGACAGGCCAGTGATAATGGACTTCAGGGTCGACCCGGCGGAGTGCGTCTATCCGATGGTCCCGGCCGGCCAGCCTTTGAACAAGATGCTTCTGGTTTAGGGAGGTCAGGTGCGTCACACTATTTCTGTCCTTGTTATAAACGAGTTCGGCGTCCTCTCCAGGATATCGGGGCTCTTTTCCGGCAGGGGCTTCAACATCGAGAGCCTGTCGGTCGCCGAGACGCTCGACCCGAAGATATCGCGCATGACGATAGTCACGAGCGGCGACGACAAGGTGCTGGAGCAGATAAACAAACAGCTCAATAAGCTCGTCAACGTCATCAAGGTCTATGATTTTACCGACGAAGAGCACATAGAGAGAGAGCTCGCGCTCATAAAGGTCACCTGCAACGCGGATTCGCGCGCCGAGATACTCTCGATCGTCGACATCTTCAGGGCCAAGGTCGTTGACGTCTCCCCGCGCTCGTATACGGTGGAGATAACAGGGGATGAGGAGAAGATACGCGCGATAACGGAGTTGTTGCGCCCGTTCGGCATAAAGGAGATAGTCCGCACCGGCAGGATCGCAATGGCCCGGTCCCCGAAGCAGAAATAGGGCTGGAGGGAGAGGGTTTTTTTTCGTGTATTTTTGGAAATTGAATGTTGAGGATACCTCTAAAAATAACAATTTTTAGATTAATAAATGAGGAGGATGTGGCTTAATGAAGGTCTACTACGACAAGGACGCGAATCTTGAAAAGATAAGGGGAAAGAAGGTCGCCATAATAGGCTTCGGTAGCCAGGGGCACGCGCACGCGCAGAACCTCAAAGAGAGCGGTGTGGACGTCACCGTCGGCCTAAGGAAAGACGGCAGTTCGTGGAAGAAGGCGGAGGCCGCCGGAGTAAAGGTAGCAGGCGTTCCTGAAGCGGTAAAGTCCGCGGACGTCGTCATGATCCTCATACCGGACGAGACCCAGGGCGACACCTACAGGGACGAGATAGCCCCGAACCTGAAAAAGGGCGCGTACCTGGCGTTCGCCCACGGCTTCAACATCCACTTCGGGCAGATAGTCGCGCCCAAGGACGCCAACGTATTCATGGCCGCGCCCAAGGGGCCGGGACACCTTGTCAGGCACGAGTACACGAAGGGCAACGGCGTGCCGACGCTCGTAGCCGTGCACCAGGACGCCTCAGGCGACACGCTCGACGTCGCGCTCGCCTACGCCTCAGCCATCGGCGGCGGCAGGGCCGGCATCATAGAGACGAACTTCAAGGACGAGACCGAGACCGACCTCTTCGGGGAGCAGGCGGTGCTCTGCGGCGGCGCGAGCGCGCTCATCACCGCCGGGT
>JACREU010000116.1 GCA_016212705.1 Deltaproteobacteria bacterium | reverse complement strand
GCCCGCCACCTCCCATGCGCTCGCCGCTTGCGGCGCCTGTAGGCTTTTCCAGACACTGCCGTTTGATACGGATTTGCCAGTCCGGCGAGGACCGATCACCGCAATGACAAAAAAATCAAGACGCCGATTCCTCCGCCCTCTTAATCTCCTCTATCATCCGCCTCGCCTTCTCCAACATCTCCTTTTCGTCCTTGAACCTCATTAGCGATATCGCCTCGTCTATTGGGACCCACCTGCACTCGTCGACCTCCGAGTCGTGGTCCTCGACCTTGCCGCTTATGTATTCCATGAGGAAGAAGTAAACGATCTTAAAGTACCTCTTCGTCCCCCCGCCCTCTTCCTTGAAGGTATAGAAATACTCTATGTGCCCGAGCTTATCTATTATCCTCCCGTCGAGGCCTGTCTCCTCCCTTACCTCACGGTGCGCGGTCCTGGCGAGGTTCTCGCCCTTCTCAGCCGCGCCTTTGGGCAGGCCCCAGACCTTGCCGCCCCTGACGGATATGAGGGCCACCTCCATGCCGCCCTCCCTGAACCTGAATATGACGCCTCCGGCTGATATCTGCCTTTCGGTCATCAAAGAGGCCTCCTGGAATGTATTTTTCCCTTAGACTATCTCTGCCATGCGCTTCTGCCAGGCCTTTAAAGTCATAGCGTCGGCTTCTTCGCGCCTTTCTCGCTCTCCTTTTGGCACGCGACGCAAAGCGCGGCAAAGGGCTCAGCCTTGAGCCTCTTATCGTCTATCTCCGTGCCGCACCCGGCGCATACGCCGTAGGCGCCGTCATCGATTCTCCGGAGCGCATCGTCAAGCGCTTCGAGCCGTCTTCTCCTGATATCCGCGACAGCGAGCCCGGTGTCCTCCAGCACGTCCAGGATGGAGAGCTCCTCGAGGTCGTGCGGGTTGTCGAACTCCGCATTGTGCTCCCGCCCGAGCTTGCCGAAGAACTCCTCGCGGAGCTCATTCCACATCCTCCGCTTGATTTCGAGGAGGTCCTCCTTGAGCTTCTGTTGTCTCTCGCTCAAGCCTTCGCTCTTATCCTTAGCCAAGAAAATACCTCCTCGCTAATGTTCAGTCGGTGTTTCACATAAGCCATGCGCCTAACAGACCGGGTGCTCGCCCCTTGACAGCTCGCACGTCAGCGCGCCTATGCCGGAGAGGAGTTCGTCCAATATCTCCCCTGCGTTCCTGTTTAGCGCCTTCTTATCCAGCCCCCTGCCAGGCAATATGCGGACATATACCTGCTTGGGCTCGTCAATCGGAGAGCCTATCTGGCTCAAGAGCCAGACATAGACCTCTTTTACGCCCTTCAACCTCTCGTAGAGCTCATTCGCCATCTGGTGCGCAAGGATAGTATATATCTTTCCGACGTGGGATACCGGGTTCTTCCCGGCCGCGGCCTCTGTGCCCATCGGCCTGTTGAGCGAGATAACGCCGTTTACGCGGTTGCCCCTGCCCACCTGCCCGGAGTCCGCGTCCTCGGCGGATGTCCCGAGGAGCGTAAGATACACGCCGCCGGTGCCCCTGCCCTTGATATCCAGGGTATTCAAGTTGACCTCAACGGATGAAAAAGGGGCGTCAGACAAAAACTCCTTAACCGCCCAGCGGATAGCCGACTTCTTCCTGAAGTAATCGGACTCGCTCTTCACAAGCCGCGAGCGGAGCGGGCAGGCGATAGTCAGGTCGAGCGCAGTCCCCCTCCGTATGCCCATTACCTTGACATCCTCTCCGCTCTCAGGGAACCTCTGCTTGAAGGCGGGAGAGTTTATAAAACGCTCTGTCTCGTAAACCGCCCTCTCAGTCTGTGTAAAAGGGGCGTACCCGACAGAGGCCGAGGTGTCGTTAGCGCCCCTCACCCTCCCTTTCCGTGAGAATATGCCCTTTAGCTCCTCTGACCCCGGTTTTAAGACGACCCTGACTTTCAGGTCGTTTTTTACGTCCACCCCCGGGAGGAACTCCTTGAACCACACAAAGACCGCCTCCCTCGCTATCCCGGCTACCGGGACCTTTTCTTTTCCGACGGAAAAGGTCGCGCGGTCGCCTATGAAGAACTCCATCGGCTTTATAACCCTCCCGCCCCTGAATCGCTTTTCAACCTCTCCGGCGACCAGCAACCCCTTGTCTATATTGTGATGGAGGACCTCCCCGAAGAGCCTCGTGTACTCGCGGCTTAAGGCAACGGAAATTCTATCCATCACGGCGTCGCAGATGTAGTCCGGGTGGCCGACGCCCTTCCTCTCGACTATCTCAACGGACTCGTCCGTTACGGAAGGACACCTGACGGTCTCTATCAGCATGTTACGCGCCTTCATGCGGACTTTTTGGGTTTGGCATTCGCGTACCGCTCTATCCTGCTGTATACGCACCCGCAGTACCTCTGCCGGTAGATGCCGAGGGCCTTGGATTCGTCCAGACCCGCCTGCCAGAAGGCCCTGAAATCCTTATAATAGAAGATTATGCCGTACTTCCTGCCGAGGTCAGCCCCGAGAGAGGCTATCTCGTCGTGCCTCTGCGAGGTGCTGTAAAGGAGAGACGACGAGAAGGCGTCGAAGCCGTTGGCGACAGCCGCCTTCGCGGTCTCTTCGAGCCTCGACGCGTAGCAGTACAGGCACCTTGACGCCTTTGGAGGGTGCTTTACGGCCGGGTCCCCGGAAGCCGCCTTCTGCCCCTTTATGAAAGGGAGCGGCCTGTATCCTTCGTCGTAGATGACATTCAATGAAAGGAGACGCGCAAGGGTCTTTGCCGCATCGAGGCGCGCGATGAATTCTTTTCTCGGATGGATGTTCGGGTTATGGAAGAAGCCGCATACCTCGGAGGCGCCGTTGAGGATGAATTTAAGCGGCGCTATCGAGCAGGGCCCGCAACAGATGTGGACGAGGATGCGTTTTGGCTGGGTCGCTGAGACAGGCCTCGTTGCGTTTTCCATAAAAGGGCCTCTACGTTGTGAACTCATTATGCAGGACTAAAAAAGCGTCTCGTGCCCGTTCTTCCCCGCCTCTTTCCAGGGCCTCCCAACATGGGCATAGGCCGTGGGGGTCGCGACCCTGCCCCTCTGGGTCCTGTTTATGTAGCCTTCCTGTATAAGGTAAGGCTCGTAGAGGTCCTCTATCGCGTCCTTCTCCTCGTGGAGGGCGGAGGCGAGCGACTCGATCCCCACTGGCCCGCCGCCGAACTTGTCGATGATGGTCAAGAGGATGCGCCTGTCCATCTTGTCAAACCCTTTGGCGTCAATCTCGAGCATGGCGAGGGCGCTGTCAGCCACTTCTTTCGTAATGATACCCCCTGCCTTCACTTCCGCGAAGTCCCTGACGCGGCGGAGCAGTCTGTTCGCGACCCGCGGCGTGCCCCTTGACCTCGACGCTATCTCAAGTGCGCCGTCAGGGGTCATCTCTATCCCCAATATGGTAGCCGAGCGGACGACTATCGTCTTTATCTCCGAGGGCGTGTAAAAATCAAACCTGAGTATCACGCCGAAGCGGTCCCGGAGGGGTGAGGTCAAAAGCCCGGCCCTTGTCGTCGCCCCTATGAGCGTGAACTTAGGTATGTCGAGCTTTACGGAACGGGCCGATGGCCCCTGCCCGATTATAATATCTATGTGGTAGTCCTCCATCGCGGGATAGAGTATCTCCTCGACGACAGTGGACAACCTGTGTATCTCGTCTATGAAAAAGACGTCGCGCGCCTCCAGGTTGGTGAGTATCGCGGCTAAGTCCCCGGCCTTTTCTATAACAGGACCGGATGTAGCGCGCAGGTGCGCGCCAAGTTCGTTCGCTATGATATTCGCCATCGTAGTCTTGCCGAGACCAGGGGGGCCGTAGAAGAGGACGTGGTCGAGCGCTTCACCGCGCCCCTTTGCCGCTTCGACGAATATCTTTAAATTTTCCTTTAGCTTCTCCTGGCCGACGAAGTCGGAGATGAGGCGAGGCCTTAACGTCGCTTCAATCCCTTCGTCCTCGGCGAGTTTCACCGGGGCTATGTCGCGCTCGTCCATCGCTTAAGCCTGCTTTCTCGAAAGTAACTTCAACGCCTCTTTGAATATGGCTTCGAATGGGGACTGCGGCAGGAGGGCTCGGGCCTTCCTGACCGCCTCTTCCGCCTGCGCGACCTTGTACCCGAGGTTCTCAAGCGCCGAGATTATGTCGTTTGAGAGAGTATCCTTCACCCGTGGCTCCGTCTCTTTCACCCCGCTCTTTGCGAGGTTCCTTACCTTGTCCTTTAATTCAAGTATGAGCCTCTCGGCCGACTTGGCGCCTATGCCGGGTATGGCGCTTAAGCGGGCCTTGTCAGACGACCCGATGGCCGCGGCGAGATCAACGACAGGTATGCCGGATAATATGTTACGGGCGAGCTTCGGCCCGACGCCTGTGACGGAAATAAGGAGCTGAAAGGCGGCCTTTTCTTCCGGCGTCAAAAACCCGTATAGCTGTATCGCGTCCTCTTTAAGCTGGGTATGGACGTTAAGCTCTACAAGACCGCCCTCATCAGGGAGGTTGCAGAAGGTGGAGAGCGGGATGAAGACCTCGTAGCCGACGCCGTTCACGTCTACTATGGCGGATTCCGTCGTCTTCGATTTGAGAGCGCCCTTTATGTAGGCTATCATTGTTTTGCCGCCGGGGCGTTTGCGGCAATATGCGCCGGGATCGAAGTGCCGCCCCGGATGTGGTGTATGTGGCAGATAGCCGCGGCAAGGGCGTCGGAGGCGTCGTTCTTTTCAGGCGCCTGCGTTTTAAGGAGCATGGCTACCATCTTCTTTACCTGGTCCTTTTCCGCCCCTCCGAAGCCGGTTACGGAGAGTTTTATGGTCATGGGCGCGTACTCGAATACCGGGATGTTGCCGGACGCCGCTACCAGGAGGGCGACACCTCTGGCGTGGCCGAGCATGATGGCGCTACGGACGTTCTTGTGCGTAAAGACCGTCTCTACCGCTACCGCCTCGGGGCAGTGTTCCCTTATGACGTCTTCGAGCCCTTTTGAGATAAAAAAAAGCCTCTCGGGCAGAGCGAGCGTCTCATTCACGCTTATAGCGCCGTTGGCGACGTGCTTAAGCGCCCCACCCGGACCCTTTTCCACTATGCCCCAGCCGGTAGTCCTGCTTCCGGGGTCTATGCCCAGCACCTTCAATGTAGCCTCTGATTTTAGTTAAGCGATATTTGCCATTTCCTGCGCCGAGATGTCGAAATTTGCGAATACGGATTGTACGTCGTCGAGGTCCTCGAGCTCCTCAAGGAGGTTAAGCACCTGCTGGACGGGTTTGCCCGTAACCTTTACCGTAACCTTCGGTATCATCGAGATGTCTGCCGACGAGGGTTTAATGCCGGATGACTCGAACGCCCCCCTCACCTTCGCAAAATCCGAGGGGTCGGTGTAGACCTCGTAAACGGAATCTTCCTGGTTCGTTACTACGTCCTCGGCTCCGGCCTCCAGCGCCGCCTCCATGAGCCTCTCTTCCGTGATGGAGCCCATGTCGAAGGTAAAGAGCCCCTTTTTCTCGAACATGTAGGATACAGACCCGCTCTGGCCCAACGAGCCGCCGAAACGGGTCAAGAGGTGCCTTACTTCAGAGGCGGTCCTGTTCCTGTTGTCGGTCATGAAGTTCACGAGTACGGCTACACCCGCCGGGCCGTAGCCCTCGTATGTGCCTTCCTCGTAATTCACCCCCTGGAGCTCTCCGGCGCCTTTTTTTATGGCGCGGTCGATGTTATCCGCAGGGAGGTTCTCGGCCTTTGCCTTGTCTATGGCCGTACGGAGGCGGGGGTTGCCTGAGGGGTCGCCACCCCCCACCTTTGCCGCCACCATTATCTCCTTTACGAGCTTCGTGAAGGACTTACCCTTCTTGGCGTCGGTCTTGGCTTTTTTATGCTTTATGTTCGCCCATTTTGAATGGCCTGACATTAAACTCCCCCGGACTGATGTATTGAAGGCTACCAGTAATATAAAAACAAGCGGATGGATTACTTTTAATACCACAAAAAACAGGACTTTGCAATTTTCAAATAAAATTGCCAAATCCAGCGCGCACCGGGGTCAGATCGGCTCTTCAGGCAGAATGCATTGTTTTTGCCTGTCATTTATTCAAGACAAAAATTAGAATCAACGATATAATAACCCACGGGAAACCCGCTACACCATGAATGAGACCATCGAGACAAAAATGGGGCTTGAAGGCATTGAGAGCTGTGAATCGAAACTCCGATTCACAGAGGAACGGTACAGGACCATCATCCGGACCTCATTGGACGGGTTTTGGATCATAGACTTAACCGGGCGCTTCGTAGACGTCAACGACGCATACTGCTCACTCATTGGTTATAGCCGCGAAGAACTCCTCAAGATGCGTGTCAGCGACGTTGAGGCTCTTGAAACGCCTGAAGATACCGCCAGGCACATCGCGCTGGTTATGGAGACAGGACATGCCCGGTTCGAGACCCGTCACAGGAGGAAGGACGGGCGAATACTCGATATTGAAGTAAGCGCGAATTACATGGGATCAGGGGGCGGCTTCTTTTTCGTCTTTCTCCGGGACATTACAGAGAGGAAGAGGTCCGAGGAAAAGCTCACCGTGATCTCCGGAGCGCTCGACCAGAGCCCGTCGCCGGTGATCATCACGGATACCGCCGGAAGGATAGAGTATGTGAACAAGAGTTTTACCGAAACGATGGGGGTCACATGCGAAGAGGCCGTTGGGACGATGCCCTGCTTCCTTGAATATAACGAATCCACGAAACCGTACATAGATTCGCTCTGGGGAACCATTCGCGGGGGTCGTACATGGCGCGGGGACGTCTGTTGCACCGCCAGGGACGGAAAGACGCGGTGGGACCTCGTAACGGTATCGCCGATAAAAGACGCGCACGGCGAGATACGGCGCTTCATAACCGTCAGGATAGACGACTCTGAGAGAAAACGCGCCGAGGACGCTCTTAGAGAAAGCGTGGAACGCTACCGAATGATCCACTCGTCCGCCTTTGATGGGATTATTATCGCTGATGCAGAAGACAAAATAACCGAATGCAACCCGAGCGCCGAGAAGATGTTCGGCTACGAAAGGGGGGAACTCTCCGGCAGAAAAATTGTCGAACTCATGCCGCAGAGGTTCCACGCCCTGCACACGGCCGGTTTTAAAAAGTTCCTTGAGACCGGCGAAAGCAGGTCTCAGGGAAAGGTGCTCGAGTTCGAGGGGCTTAAAAAGGACGGCGCTACATTCCCCATAGAGCTTATCATAGGGAGCTTTACCGTCAACGGATATACCTACATAACAGCCACCCTGAGAGATATAACCGTAAGGAAAGAGTTTGAAGAGGCGTTGAGAAAGAGCAAGGAGGACCTCGCCGAGGCTCAGAAGGTGGCCCACATAGGAAGCTGGGGTCTTGACCTTATCGAGAACACGGTTACATGGTCGGACGAGATGTACAGGATATCCGGTCTCGACAGAAAGAGCTTTGAGGGCCGGCACGAGTCCTTCATGGAGATTGTTCATCCCGACGACAGAGAAGCCGTGGAGAGGTCCGTCAGGAAGTGCTTTGAGGGGTCGCCCGGCTCTCTGGAGTTTCGGATAGTCAAGCCTGACAAGACGGTCCGAACCGTCTTTGCGCGTTGCGAGGTGAGATGCAACAGCACGGGCCAACCTGTGACTCTATTCGGCACAACCCAGGACATAACCGAGCAGAAGGCGATCGAGGCCGAGGTAATCAAAGTCCAGAAGCTCGAGTCCCTCGGGGTGCTTGCCGGCGGTATAGCCCACAACTTCAACAACTTGCTCACCGGCATACTCGGGAACATCTTCCTCGCAAAGGGCTTCGTGGCAAGAGGCGACGCGCTCAAAAGACTTGAGGATGCCGAGCGCGGCATAGGAATGGCAAAAGACCTGACCAGCAGGCTTCTCACCTTCTCAAGGGGCGGCTCGCCTGTAAAACAGCTGGCGTCCGTTTCCGAGCTCGTGACCGAGTCGGCGGACTTTGTATTAAGCGGGTCCCGGGTGCGCCCTGAGTATGCGATTCCGGACGGCCTCTGGGCCATCGAGGCGGACGCCGGGCTCATAAGCTAGGTCATCCAGAACCTCGTCATGAACGCGGCACAGGCCATGCCCGACGGAGGGGTTGTAAAGGTATCATGCGAGAACGCGGAGGTCTCCGGAGGGGATACCCCCATAAAGGGCGGGAGATATGTAAAAATAACCGTCGCGGACAGCGGTTGCGGCATCCCGCGTGAAAACATGGAGAGGATATTCGACCCGTACTTCACGACCAAGGAATACGGCACCGGGCTCGGCCTTTCGGCGTCGTATTCGATAATCAAAAACCACGACGGCCATATCTCCGTCGAATCGACCACGGGCAAGGGTTCCGCCTTTTTCATTTACCTCCCGGCATCGCGGAGCACGAGGCCGGAGGCCTTGAAAACCCCTCTGGCTGTAGTAAACGGGAGCGGCAGGGTCCTCGTCATGGACGACGAAGAGGTGGTCAGGGACACGGCAGGCGCGATCCTCGATGTGCTCGGGTATACGGCGGCCTACGCGAAGGACGGCGCTGAGGCCATAAAGGCCTATATAGAGGCGCGCGCCAAGGGAGAGCCGTTCGACGCCGTGATAATGGACCTTACCGTGCCGGGCGCAATGGGCGGCAAAGAGGCGATGGCGCTCCTCCTTCAGATAGACCCGTCTGTAAAGGCCATCGTATCCAGCGGCTACTCGAACGACCCGGTCATGTCCGAATTCGCAAGGTCCGGCTTCAAGGCGGTGATCCCCAAGCCTTACACCGTCGCCGAGTTCAGCTCGACGATTAACAGGGTGATAAGGGGCGAATAGCGGGGCGCGCCTCAAGCATGTAATGCAGATAAAAACGTTTTAAATGCGGCTATTCGCCGGTTGTTTATCCGATAAGCTTGACTTTCCAGTACAGCCGGTATTCTCACGGGCCTTCATACTGCGGAAGCCATTACCGCCGTCTGTCAGCAAAGCGCCAAAAATTGCCGAACTCCCCTGCCCATCGCTTCCTTCAGCCTTGAAAAGCATCACCCCCTCCCGGACTGTGCTAAAATGAAGTATGCAAATGCGGTTATGGAGGAGCGCATGAAAAAAGAGATAAGGACAGAGGACGAATGGAGGAAGGTCTTGAGCCATGACGCCTTCACCGTCACGCGCAAACATGGCACGGAAAAGGCGTTTTCGGGAGAGTACAACTACAACAAGGAGCCCGGCGTATACAGGTGCGTCTGTTGCGGGAATAAGCTCTTCAGCTCCACGGACAAGTTCGACTCAGGGACCGGGTGGCCGAGCTTTACAAGGCCGCTCGAATCCGAGGGTGTAAGGACATCGGGAGACAGGTCGTCCTTCACGCAGAGGACCGAGGTCCTCTGCGCCGGATGCGACGCCCACCTCGGCCATGTATTCGACGACGGCCCGCCGCCGACCGGCAAGAGATACTGCATGAACTCGATGGCATTGAAGTTCGAGAAGGGCGGCGCCAAAGACTGATAGAACCGCATTGAAAAGACGGAGCGCGGTGTCATAGATGTTTTTGAATGTCATTCCCGATACTTTTATCGGGAATCCATCGCCTCCGGGGGGCACAAAAACTCTGGATTCCCGCTTAAAAATTGCGGGAATGACAGGATGGCTCCGTTGCATTACTTATACAGAAGTCAATAATAACCACCGGACAAGGCGCGGCTTCAAGCCGCAGGGTATTAAGGAACCTCTGATTTATTCTTTTTTCTGTCATTTCGAGCAGAGCGAGAAATCTTGTATCGCAAAAAATCAACCGGTTATAAGATTCCTCGGTCGCTTCGCTCCCTCGGAATGACAGCGAAAGTTAATTTTTCAGAGCTTTCTTGGCCGCATAACCGTCAATATCGTATCCTCAAGCCCCTTACCCCCTCGGCTCCCTTATCTTCAGCTCCTTCATCTTCATGAAGAGCGTGTTCCTGTGTATCTTCATGAGGCGCGCGGCCTCGCCCCTGTTCCAGTTGGTCCTCGTGAGGACGCCTATTATGTACCTCCTCTCGAACATCCTAAGGGCTTCCTTGAAGTCCCTACCCTCCCGCGTCTCATCAGGCACCGCTTCGAATATCCCCGAAGGCAGGTCGTCGATGCCTATCTCGAACCCGTCCCTTGAGAGGACGACGAGCCTTTCCATGAGGTTCTCAAGCTCCCTGACATTTCCCGGCCACTTGTATCCGATAAGGGCCTTTATCGCCCCCTCCGATATCCCTATCACCCTTTTCCCGCATTTTTTGCTGTGCTTGTCGAGGAAGTGCCTGGCGAGGAGCGCTATGTCTTCCTGCCTCTCCCGTAGCGGCGGTAACTCTATGGGCACTACCTTAAGCCTGTAATAGAGGTCATCCCTGAAGGCCCCCTTCCTCACCTCCTTTTCGAGGTCCACGTTGGAGGCCGCGATCACCCTGATATCCACCTTTATGGGGACGTTCGCCCCGACCCTCTCGAACGACTTTTCCTGAAGCACCCTGAGGAGCTTTATCTGGAGGTGCATGGGGAGCGTCGATACCTCGTCGAGGAAGACGGTGCCGCCGTCGGCGTACTCGAACTTCCCGATCTTTCTTGCGTGCGCGCCGGTAAACGCCCCTCGTTCGTGTCCGAAGAGCTCGCTCTCCATAAGCTCCGAGGGGACCGCGCCGCAGTTGAAGGCGACGAACGGCTTCCCCTTCCTCTCCCCGAAGGAATGTATCGCGCGCGCCACAAGCTCCTTGCCGGTCCCGGACTCCCCGGTAATGAGGACGCTCGTGGGGGTGGAAGAGACCATCGCTATTATTTCGAAGACCCTCCTCATCCTCGGAGAGACGCTCAGCATCTCGCCGCTCGTCCGCGTGGAAAGCTCCTCTTTAAGATAGCGGACCTCGCTTCTGAGGTTCAGGGTATCCGTAAACCTTTTTATCGCGGATAAGAGTTCCTTGCCGTCAAATGGTCTTGTTATGTAGTCGTAGGCCCCCTTCTTAAGGGCTCTGACCGCCTGCTCCGCGCTCCCGGCGGAAGAAAGCATGACGACGCCTATATCGCTATCCGCCTTCTTTATGAGTTCCAGCGCCTCTATCCCGTCGACCCCGGCGTGGTCCATATCCATAAGCACAAGGTCAATAGACCCTGACTTTATCGCCTCCAGCGCTTCAAAAACTTCTTTGGCCAGTACGGTCTCGTAGCAATCCCTTAAGACCGCGTCAAGAGACGCCCTTTCTGGTTCTTCGCTATCGATAATAAGGATTACAGGTCTCCTCATCGCCTCCACCGTCCCTATGTCTCGCTCTTTCCTGTAAGATATCATCATCTCGCTCCCCTTCACCATTAAGTCATACATATCCCGTTACTCTTAACATAATATTTAGCATAAACTAAACATTATGTCAACATATTTTTGTGCAAACCTACACAAAAAATGTATGACACTGATATTTTGGATGTTGAAAGGCTTTAGTTCTAAGAAGAGGTTTCCCGGTGGCAGGCCTTTTTTTTCAGTTCAAGGCGTCAAGGTTTTCATGCTCTATGCCGTAGCTCTTTATCTTCCTATATAGGTGGCTCCTTTCTATGCCGATAGCCTCGGCGGTCTTTGCGATATTGCCCCCGAACTCCTTCAGCTTCCTCGATATGAACTCCCTCTCGAACTCCCTCCTCGCCTCTTTTAGAAGGGCGCTCCCGAAGATGTTCCTCTGGTGCACGGGCCCGGCCCCTTTTATATAAGAGGGGATGTCGTCAACGGTTATGACGGACCCGGGGGTCATGATGACGAGCCTTTCGATGACGTTTTTTAGCTCCCGGACGTTCCCCGGCCACTCGTAGGCCGAGAGTATCTCTATGGAATCCTCGCCGACCTTCAGGCGTTCCTTCGCCGTCTCCCGGCAGAACTCACCCAGAAAATGGTCGATGAAGAGAGGAATGTCTTCGCGCCTCTCTCGGAGAGGCGGCACATGGAAGGGGATGACGTTTAGCCTGTAATATAAGTCCTCCCTGAACGTACCCTTTACAATCTGCTCTTTCAGGTTTTTGTTCGTCGCCGCGATTACCCTGACGTCTACCGTTATCCGCTCCGTACCCCCTACCCTCTCGAAAGACTGTTCCTGGAGTATGCGCAGAATCTTGGCCTGGGTCTTCAGGCTCATGTCCCCTATCTCGTCAAGGAATATCGTCCCCTTGTCCGAGAGGTCGAACCTGCCCTTCTTCTGGGCTATCGCGCTCGTGAACGCCCCTTTCTCATGTCCGAAGAGCTCGCTCTCGATAAGCTCCTCGGGGATAGCCGCGCAGTTGACCTCGACGAAGGGCTTCCCGGACCTGTTCGACAGGAGATGGATGTTCCGCGCGACGAACTCCTTACCGGTGCCGTTCTCTCCGGTGATGAGGACCCAGGAGTTGGTCGGCGCGACCCTCGCGATGTCTGCCTTCAACCCCTGTATCGGCCTGGACTTGCCTATTATATCGTATTTGCGCAAGGCCCTGGTGCGTAGCGCCGTATTCTCCTCTACGAGCCTGTTTCTTTCGAGCGCGTGCTCGGCGGTGAGTATGACCTTGTCGAGCGAAAGGGGCTTTTCAATGAAGTCGTAGGCGCCGAGCTTCGTGGTCTTTACCGCCGTCTCAATGTTCGCGTGTCCCGATATCATGATAACGGGAAGGTTCGGGTGGCGCGCCTTTATCTCCTTCAACGCCGCTATCCCGTCCATGCCCGGTAGCCAGATGTCCAGGAGGACGAGGTCGGGCGGCGCGCTGTCAAGTCTTTTAAGGGCCTCCTCGGCTGACCCGGCGGTCTTTACCTCGAACCCCTCGTCGCGGAATACGCCCTTCAGCGCCTCCCTTATGTCCTGCTCGTCGTCTACTATGAGAACGGTCTTCATATCGTTATCGCCTTCAAGGGGAGTTCTATGACGAACCGGGTCCCGTGCGGCATGTTGTCCTTTACCCTGATATAGCCGTTGTGGTCGGCTACGATGTTGCTCACGATCGCAAGGCCGAGCCCTGTCCCCGACCTCTTCGTCGAGAAGTACGGCTCAAAGAGCCGCTCCTTCACGTCGGCAGGTATGCCGGCGCCGCTGTCGACGACCTCGAGTCTCGCGAGCTCAAGCTCCTCCACGAGGAGCGTTTCCACCCTCACCTCGCCGTCCTCGCCGACGGCCGCTATCGCGTTGTCGATGAGGTTTATAAGCACCCTCTTTATCTGGTCCCTGTCAATATCAAGCACCGGGAGCCTCTTGTCAAGGACTGATTCGAACCTTATCCTCCTCTGCCCGGCCTTGTAGAGCGAGACCGTCTCCAGGACTATCTCGTTAAGGTCGTTCGGCGACGGGTTCGAGGCCGGCATCCGCGCGAATGACGAAAACTCGTTTACAAGGGTCTTCAACTCGTCTACCTGCCTTATAATCGTAGTCGTGCACTCGTCAAAGACCTCGTCCCCGGGAAACCTGTCCAGGTACTTCTTCCGGAGCCTCTGGGCCGAGAGCTTGATGGGCGTGAGCGGGTTTTTTATCTCGTGGGCGATCCTGCGGGCGACCTCCTTCCACGCGAACATCCTCTGAGTCTTCAAGAGGTGCGTAAGGTCGTCCAGTACCGCGACCATGCCGAGGTAGTTGCCGGAGTCGTCGGAGAGGGCGTTCAGGTTTACGAGCACCGTCATGGCCTTGTCCTCCAGCGCGACCTTTATCTGCCTCTCTAGGGACTCCGCCCCCATCTCGTTCATCTCCCTTATCATCTCGCGGAACGCCTCCTGGTCCTCGGGCCTTAAGACCTCCTTGTAGGCCTTGCCGAGCGCGTAGCCCTCGTCGGTCCCGAGTATCTCGGCCGCGACCCTGTTGATCGATACTATCCTGCCGAGCTTGTCGATGGAAACGACGCCGGCCGGGACGTTCCCGAGGACTATCTCTATGTAGCGCCTCCTCTGGTCGAGCTCGGTATTGGTCCGCCTGAGTTCGAGGTTCGCGTCCTCGAGCTTTGTCTTTCCGGCCTTGAGGTCCTCGGTCATCCTGTTGAAGGAGTTGACGAGGAGCCCTATCTCGTCCTTTGAATCGGTCTTTATCCGGAAGTCCAGGTTGCCGCTCGCCACCGCATGCGTCCCCTCGGCGAGCTCCTGTATGGGAACGGTTATCTCTCTTGCGATGTACCTCCCGATCCAGGTCGAGAAAAAGACTATTACGAGCGTTATGATGAGGAGGATCGTGAAGTACTTGGCCTTCACGGGGTTCTTTATGAGCTTCAACTGCTTGTACCCCTCGAAGGCGGCGGATATCTCCTTCATCTTGTCGATGAGGCTCTTGGGCACGTAGTAGCTGACGGCGACGGCCCCCACGACCTTATCCGGGTTAGTGACGGACGGTATGGGCGCGACACCCCTTACGACGTCCCCCACCTGAAGGGTCTGGACGAACCCCGAGGCCTCTCCGCGCAGGGCCTTCAATACCGCCTCCTGGTCGACGTCCGGGACGGTCGTCCTGTTGACCCTCTGGGCCACCGAATACGCGACCCTCCTGCCGTCGGCGTGGTAGACCTCGACGGTCGCGAAGTCGTTCTCCTCGACCCGCTCGTCCAGGTACGCCCTGAACCTGTCGTTATCCGCGCCGAAACCCTGTCTGGAGGCGACTATGGCTATCGAGCGCGCCGAGGCCGTCACGCGCTCGTTCATGTCGTTGTAGTAGTTCCGCGCAAGATCGAGCGATTCCTGGAGAGAGCCCTCTATGTTTATGGCGAACCAGCCGTCTATGGAGCGGTTTATGAAACCTATGACGACGAAGAAGAGGATGAAGGTAGGGACAATAGTAAGCGTTACGAACGAGGTGATGAGCTTTGTCATGAGACGCGAGCCCATGACCTTCCTCCTCCTCTCCATGTAGATCTTGACGGCGTTCCGGAGGACCAGGAAGATGAGCAGGATCAAAAGGATGATATTGACGTTCAGGAGCGCGAGGAGGAGTATGTTCGTCGCCACCGGCACCCCGCCGCTTATGGACGATATATGCGATTCAGTCCACGTAAGGAGCGCGACGACCGGGATGAGGACGAGTATGATGATGAACTCTCTGCGCCGCCTCTTCTGCTCCGCGTCCAATCTTTGGGTCTCTTTCATTGCATCCCTTTAAGGTGAAAACCTGTAGACATGCCAGTCGGTCTCGAAATCCCATAGTTTCACGAAGAAGAACATGTAGTCCAGGAGCGGCGGCAGTTCCGTCTTGTCGAGCTCCGCCTTTATACCGATCTCATAGACCTCTCCGGGCACGAGGCGAACGGGCGTTATGGCGATGGCCTCCCCCCTCGACATGAAGGACTTCATCTCTTCGAAGTCCTTTGTCCGCGTCTCCCGTATGAGCCCCTCATCGAGCCTCACCTCGTACTCTTCCTTAAGCGTGTCGTACTTTACCGTATGCCTGAACTCCCACTTTCCGATGTCTTCGTCGATCCATACGGGGTTTACGCGGGAGAGTCTTACGATGAAGTTGAACGACGTCGGCAGGCCGCTCCTTACCGCCTCTTCTATATCGGCGGTGAAGGCGTCCCTGACCTCAAAGGAGACCCTCAACGGGTCGAGGTCCACATTTACCCCGGCGATCGCCGCCTCGGCGGCGATCGCCGATGCCGGGAAGGCGATGATCGCCAGGAAAAAAAGCAAAGATAGAAGACGCTTCATAATGTAACCCTGACGCGGACCGGAAAGACGGAAAATTACAGGGAGTAAGGGGAAAACCCAAAAAAATATTAACCAATTCCGCCCGAAAATGCAAGCCTGCCGCTTGTGATCCTTTACGCGGCATGGATGAGATGGGCGATTAAAGGACGCCATGTAGAAAGGCCGTAACGGACGAAAATAAACAAAACGCCCGCCTGTTTCTAACAATGCCTTAATCTCAGGGGTACTAAGATGAAGACATATCAAGGGCAGGAGGGCTCTGAACCATATGGAAGCATCGCTGGAACGTCTCCAGGAAGTCGAGGCCGCAGATGAGGCGGTCGAGCAGAGGCCCGAGCCAGATCTCAGAAAAAAGATGCGCGAGATACACGACGAGGTCCCGCCCGACTACTACGACAGGTCGATGGCGGAAAACCCGTTCCAGAGGTTCTGGCACTCAAGGAGGATCTCCGCCATAACAAGCCTCCTTAAGGGTGAGGACGCCAGGATGCTCGACATCGGGTGCGGCGGCGGCACGCTCCTCGACAGGATCAGCGAGAAGGGTAGCCTCAAGTGGTCCGCGGGCGTAGACGCCTCGCTCGGGGCTATCAAGTACGCCAACGAGGCCCACAGGGGGCCGAAGTTCCTCTGCGCCGACTTCTACGAACTGCCATTCGAGGACCGTAGCTTCGGATTTATAAGCGCCATAGAGGTCCTCGAACACCTCCACGAGCCGAGGGAGGCGCTTATCGAGCTAAACAGGTGCCTTGAGGACAGGGGCAAGCTCCTCGTGCTTGTGCCGAACGAGCAGTCGCTCCTCTTCAGGGTCATCTGGCACTTCTGGACAAAGGGAAAGGGCAAGGTCTGGAAAGAGGCCCACGTCCAGAAGTTCACGGAAGAGGGCCTCGAAGAGCTCCTTAACTCCGCCGGGTTCACCGTGACGAAGAAAAAAAAGTTCCTCTTCGGGATGCTGGTGGCGATGAAGGGCAAGAAGGTCGCGGAGATAAGCCCGATCTCGAAGGCGTTCTTTACAAGGAAGGCAAAGAGGGCCTGATCATCGCCTTGCCTTCAGACTCTTCGATGCCTTGAGCCTTGTTATGTTGGAGAGCGCCGCCTCGGAGGCCGGATCAGACCTGAGGACCGCTTCAAATGCCTCAAGCGCCAGAGAGTCCTCCCCAAGAACGGCGTGCGCGACGCCGAGCGCGTTATACGCCTCGACAAAATCCGGCTTCATCTCTATCGCCGCCCTGAACTCGCCGACCGCCTCGCGGAGCTTTCCGGCCTTCATATACAACGAACCAAGCTCGTAATGGATGACCGGGTTTCCCCCGGAGAGGCGGGAAGCCTCGCCGAGCTCGGTTATCGCCCCTTCGATATTACCCGCCCTCATGTACGCGTGTCCGAGGTTGGCGTGCGGTATCGCGGACCCGGGCGCGCCCGCGACCATCGCCGAATAGAACGTGACGTCGTCCCCCCATACCCTGTTCCTTGATACGGTCAACACCACGAGCACTACTGTTATAAGAGCGAAGGCGTATGGCGCGTATTTGCCGACGAGGTGGTCTTTTAAAAGGGACGAAAAAAAGAGGCCGACGAGTATCGAAAAACCGATAGACGGTATATAGAGGTACCGCTCGGCTATCGAGAACTCTCCGAGCGTGCCGATGTTCAGGACCGGGAGGAGCGAGATATAGGTCCATAATATCACGAAGGCGTGGAGCTTTTTATCCCTGTTGAGATACCAGAGGACGGCCAGGAGAGAGGCGAGCATGAGGACAAAGGCCGCTATGACCTTCGCGCTCAAAGACGGTTGCCAGAAGATGCTGTAATAGGCCTTCAAGGGATAAGGGAAGAAGAGGAGCCTCACATAGTCGAGGACCGCGGCCGAGGCGGTGAACGCCACGGTTAAAAAATCGGCCTTGAGCCCGTGCTGGCCCGCGAAGGCCTTGAGCCCGAGGAACCTGAATAGAATGTAGAGCGCGAGTATGACGAAATACGGGGCGACCCTTACGGCCCGCCTCCCCCATTTCTCGAAGAACCATGTGTAGAGCGCGAGCAGTATCGGCATGGTTACGGCCATCTCCTTTGAAAGGAGGGCAAGGAGGAAGAGGAACATCGAGAGAATGTCCCTTATGCCGAACCCGCGGCCGAACCTCGTGTAGCCCGGCTCCGGGTGGAATGCGTAGAGGTGGAATGAAAGGAGGAGGAAGAACGCCGAGAGCAGATCGACCCTGGCCGAGATGAACGTTACCGACTCGGTATGCGCGGGGTGGACGGCGAATATCGCCGCGGCGAAAAACGCCGCGGCCCTCTCCTCCGAGAGCCGCAAGGCAAAGGCGAATACGAGGAGCGTATTTAGGAGGTGTAGTATTACGTTCGAGAGGTGGAACCCGAACGGGTTTAGGCCCCATATCCTGTAATCGATCATCGAAAGGACGGTATGCAGGGGCCTGTAAAACGACCTGAACGCCTCGTTGTCGACCCGCAGGCCCCAGAGACGCGGGCTGAAGGCGGCGAGCAGGCTCTCCCACCCGCCCTTAAGCCCGGCGTTCGAGACGACGAGCGTCTTGTCGTCCCACATGAACGGCGTAAAAAGGGCGTTATAGTAGGAGAGCGCCACAAGGAGGCCAAGGAGCGCGACGGTGTATGCGTTTTTATTTAAGAGGTCGCGGAGCACGGTGCGTCAATCCCCTTTGAGGCCGAACCTTCTCAATATGGAGTCAAGCCTTAACCTCCAGACTATAAAGACGGCCTCGCGGACGATGTTGCCGGACATCTTTGAATCCCCCGAGTACCTGCCCCAGAAAATAACGGGGATCTCAACTGTGCGGAAACCCTTTCGCGCCACGTTCCAGTTCATCTCAATCTGGAAGGCGTATCCGTTGCTGTGTATGGCGTCGAGGTTTATGGCTTCGAGCACCTTTCTCTTGAAGCACTTGAACCCGGCGGTATTGTCGAACGTCTTAAGACCCGTGACGAGCCTCGCATAGACATTTCCGAAGTAGCTCAAAAGGAGCCTCGGCAGAGGCCAGTTGACGACGCTTATCCCGTTTGCATACCTGGAACCAATGACCAGGTCGTATTTATCCATCTCTTTCAGGAACCTCGGCAGGTCGTTGAAGTCGTGCGAGTGGTCGGCGTCCATCTCGCAGATGAAGTCCGCCCCTTCCTTGATCGCGCGCTTGAAACCCGCGATATACGCGGAGCCGAGCCCCATCTTGCCGGGGCGCTCCATGAGCATGACCCGTCCGTCTTTTTTCATCAGGTCTTTTACGACCTTCGCGGTGCCGTCAGGCGAGTTGTCGTCTACGACGAGGACATGGAACTCCTGCCCGAGCCCGAGTATGTTGGGGACGACTATACTGATGTTCTCCGCCTCGTTGTAGGTGGGGATTATGACTATGACCTTCATGGACGATACCGGGGCCTTGGCCGGGTCTTGTCCCTGCGTGCTGGCAGAGGAGCCCCGGCTCCCAAATACTTAATCAAATGCGTATATTAGCAGAATTGTTTGCGGAAAATCAATCTTAAACTGTTTTTTAAAAGCGTGGAGGCACTGCGTCAAAAAAAAAGGCGCTATAAGCGCCTTATGAAAAAACAGTTTGTTTCGCGTCGTCACCCTATGGCGCGGATATCGTCGCCACGGCCAGCCCCCCAGCCCCCCAGCCCACTTGCCCCCTTGCCCCCCGGATGCATGCGGGCGCGAAGCTTAAGTAGCGGCCTTCTGGTTACGGAGGCTAAGCAACTTCGCCTTTATGATTTCCTTTCTGAGCTTCTTCCTGAATTCGGTTTCGTCTACCTTGAATTTGAACGCCTTCTTGCCGTTGATGAAGACGGTCGGGATGTCCTGGTTGAAGCGTCTGAAGAGGTCGTCGCTCGCGTCGATATCAACCTCCTTGAACTGGAAGGGTATCTCGGCTCCGACCCTGCCGAGCGTGTCCTTCACGTCGTTGCAGAGGACGCAACCCTTGGGGCTGTCGCAGATCGTACAGTCCTTCCTTGCGTAGACTTCGATGATGGGCTTTGTCATGGGGTCCTAATACGACGCGGAAAGGACGAAAGAGGCGTATGCCCCAACGGCCGGAGGCATTATCGCCCCGGCCATAGGTCCCGCCCCGCCCGCGTTCTAACTCAGGCTCGGCATCAGGTTGTTCAGATACCCGCCTATAATAGCAAGAGAGTTAGAAAAAATCAATACCCCAGTTATGATGAGGAAAATACCCGTAATTACAGAGATAATCCTCATGTGGCGCTTGAGCCTGTTGAAATGCTTGAGGAAGGTGTTGATGCCGAG
>JACREU010000017.1 GCA_016212705.1 Deltaproteobacteria bacterium | reverse complement strand
TTTTCCCCGGAGGAGATCCAAATGGCAGCCACATGCGATATATGCAAAAAGGGCCCGACATTCGGCAACAATGTCAGCCACGCCCATAACAAGACCAGGAGGAGGTGGAACCCCAACCTCCAGTCCGTCCGTGCCCTTCAGAACGGCAAGGTAAAGAAGATCAGGGTCTGCAGCAGATGCATCCGCTCAGGCGCGGTCACCAAGGCCGTCTGATCCGTTCCAACCTCTTTCGCTTACAGGACCCGCCGAAAGGCGGGTTTTTTGTTCTCTCTTGCGCACTTCAGGCATTTAGGGGAACAGGAGATAGTCCTGGCCGGACGGGCAAAGTTCATATCCAACGATAGCGGGATGTTTAGATTTTAAGTCGTCTCCGGATACTCTGGCCCTGCGCCGAGCAGTCACCCTCACCTTAATCCCCTCCCGTCAAGGGATGGGAAGTATATTATTGGGGATGATTTTCGACTTCTAACCACCCAGACACGCCCTACCCTTCATCCTCGATCACTGCTATCGCGTCTATCTCTACCTCCACACCCTTCGGGAGCGCGCTTACTTCCACCGTCGCCCTCGCCGGGTAAGGCGGCGTGAAGAACTCTCCATATACTCCGTTCATGTCGGCGAACCTGGATAAGTCCTTGAGGAATACCGTCGTCTTCACTATGTCCTTTAGTCCCCCGCCGGCCTCGGCGAGGACCATCTGCAGGTTCCGTAATACCTGCCTCGTCTGTATCTTGATGTCCCCCGGCACGACCTCGCCCGTCATCGGCTCTATCGGTATCTGGCCCGAGAGATAAATATGCCGGCCTATCTGCACGGCCTGGGAGTACGGCCCTATCGCCTTCGGGGCCATGTCGGTCTTTATCTCTTTTCTCTGCATCAAACCTCCTGTCCTCGCCGGACGGGCAAATTAGAATCCTGTGCCTGTGGCGTTCATACGCCTTGAAGTCTCAGACCGTCCCCTCCGAGTCCTTGGCGACCCCCCGAAGCCTCTCCACCTTTATCACCTTCTTTATCTTCTGAAGACCGGCGATGATGGATTTCAAATGCTGGAGGTCGTTTACCTCGACCTCGAACGTGCAGACTGCCTTGTTCTCCTGGTTGGTCTTTATGTCCGCGCTCGAGATGTTGGCGTCAGCGGCCTTTATGGCGTTCGTCATCTCGGCGAGCAGGCCCTTTTCATTACGGCAGAGGACCTCTATCTTAGCGGGCCTCGTCGTCCGCGCCTTCTTGTCCCACTCGACGTCGATCTTCCTTTCGTTGTCTATGTTCATGAGGTTCGAGCAACCCATCGCGTGTATCGCCACCCCCTGCCCGTGCGTTATGAACCCGGCTATCTCGTCTCCGGGGAGCGGGTTACAGCATTTGGCGAACCTGACCATCACGTCCTCTACGCCCTTTACTATGACCGCGTTCCTCGTGGGCTTGGACTTGAACTTGTCGAGCACCTTCCTGAAAAAGAACTTCTGCTTTTGTTCGAGCTTCTCGGGCGGCAGTATCTTCCCCAGTATCTGGTGTATCGAGACCTTGCCGTAACCGATGGACGCAAGGAGGCTGTCGATGTCCTTCAGTCCCAGGTCCTTGCATATCTTTTCGAGGTCCCCGGCCCTGAGTATTTTGGCGTACTCGACACCGTGCTTCAGGAACTCCTTCTCGCAGATCTCTTTTCCGAGGTCGATGGACTTTTCCCTCTCCTCGGTCTTTATCCACTGCCTTATGCGCGCCTTTGCCTTGGAGCTCACGACGAACTTCAGCCAGTCCTTCGACGGGTGGTGCGACTGCGCGGTCACTATCTCGACGACGTCGCCGTTCCTGAGCTTGTACTTAAGGGGCACCATCCGCCCGTTGACCTTGGCGCTCGCGCACCTGTTGCCTATGTCGGTATGGATGGCGAACGCGAAGTCAACCGGGGTCGCGCCGACGGGAAACTCCTTTACCGCGCCCTTCGGGGTGAATACAAAGACCTCCTCGGGGAAGAGGTCGATCTTCAGCGACTCCATGAACTCGTCGGAGTCCTTGAGGTCTTTTTGCCA
>JACREU010000114.1 GCA_016212705.1 Deltaproteobacteria bacterium | reverse complement strand
CATACTTTCTACCTGCACCTGAAGGAAACTGAGTTTCGTTTCAATCTCAGATGCGATAACATATATTTGGAACTGTTAAAAATGTTCCGCAAGACCCCTTTATAACCTTGTTTGCTTCCTAAGACCCTTTCTAAAGGGGGACTGAGGGGGATGATTAAATCGACATCTGTTGAGATAATCTCCCCTGACCCCTCTTTAAAAAAGAGGGGGACTTCCTTATCTTGCGCCGGGCCTATCTCCCCAGGTCGCAGACCTGCTCTGCTCTTCCGAAGAACTCCTGTATCATCGTCTCGCAGTCCTCGACGAGCCAGCCTGTCTCAGCGGCCTCCCTCTCGCAGAACTTGGCGCTCCCCCTCTCCACCTGTCTGCCGCCCATGGTGCAGAGCGCGAACGGGACCGGGTCCGAGGTATGGGTCTTTATGGCCAGAGGGGTCGGGTGGTCCGGGAGGACCATTACCCTGTAATCCTTGAACTTCTCCATGCCTTTAAGTATCGGCCCGACTATCCTGGCGTCGAAGTCCTCTATGGCGCGGAGCTTGTCTTTCAGGTTCCCGTTATGCCCTGCCTCGTCCGGGGCCTCGACGTGTACGCAGACGAAGTCCTTTGTCTCTAAGGCGGCAAGGGCGGCCTCTGCCTTGCCCTTGTAGTTGGTGTCTATGTAGCCGGTCGCGCCCGGGACCTTTATGACCTCGAGCCCGGCGTATATGCCTATGCCCTTCATGAGGTCGACGGCCGATATTATCGCGCCGTCGACCCCGAACCGCTCTTTAAGCGTAGGCATGCTCGGGGCCGCGCCCTGCCCCCAGAGCCAGATGGATGTGGCGGGCTTTTTGCCGTTGCTCACCCTCCTGCGATTCACAGGGTGGTCCTTGAGGATGTCCCTTGAGAGCTCCATGAGCTCGACAAGCTTTTCCGCGCCAGCGCCCTTCGGGAGGTGCTCGTCTATCTTCTTGTCAGATATATCGTGCGGCGGGGTCGTCTTGAACTTGCCCTGCGTAGACGATACCATCAGGTGCCTGTACGAGGTGCCGGTATAGAAACGCACGCCCGCGCTTGAGAGCGCATGGTCGAGCGATTTTATCAGAGCGTCAGCGTCTTCAGTAGTAATGTGCCCCGCGCTGTAATCGTCCATGACGATCGAGCCGTCCCTTTGCGCGAGCGTTACGAGGTTGCACCTGAAGGCTATCTCGGCGGGGGCCAATTTTACGCCGATGGAAGCCGCCTCCAGCGGGGCCCTGCCGGTGTAATACTTCTTCGGGTCGTAGCCGAGGACGCTTAAATTCGCGACGTCGCTACCAGGCGGAAACCCCGGAGGCACGGTCCTGAAGAGTCCGAACTTGCCGGTCCCGGCAAGGGAGTCCATATTGGGGGTGTCGACGGATTCGAGCGGGGTCTTGCCGTCGAGCTCGTCCATGGCGTTGTCCGCCATCCCGTCGCCGATGAGTATTATGTATTTCATAAGAGTTTCAGCTCCCGAAGAGGTTTCTTGATTATCCTATGGCGGATGAGGCTTGTCAAATCAGGTGCACTTACAGGACATTATTGCAACGCGTCAGAACAAAACAGACCAAGGCGCGACGAAGGACCGGCATCGAGGAATCGAGAAGTGAGGCGCTTTTGGGTACGCCGCAGAGACGGGGCCGAGGAGCAACGCCGGTATGTGAAGTTCTGGCGCTCTGACCCCTAAAACCCCATTATCTTCAAGATCTTCTTCACATCCGCGGCAACCTTTACGGGCTTCGGCGACGCGTTCATGGCGTTGTCAGGGTCTTTAAGGCCGTGGCCGGTGAGCGTGCAGACAACGGTATCCCCGTCGATAAGCACTCCGTCCTTCTTCAATTTTATCGCCCCGGCAAGGCTTGCGGCAGAGGCCGGCTCGCAGAATACGCCTTCGCGCGAGGCAAGGAGTCTGTACGCCTCGATTATCTCCTCGTCCGTTACCATGCCGATAGCGCCGCCGCTCTCTTCCTTTGCCTTAAGCGCACCTTCCCATGAGGCGGGGTTCCCGATCTTTATGGCGGTAGCTATGGTATGAGGGTCCTCGATCGGGTGCCCCAAAACAATAGGGGCCGCCCCCTCGGCCTGGAAACCCATCATCTTCGGGAGGTTCGAGATTATCCCTTCCTTGTAGTATTCCTTGTAGCCCTTCCAGTACGCGGTGATGTTGCCGGCGTTCCCCACAGGGAGGAAGTGATAGGTCGGCGCGTGCCCCAAATGCTCCGAGACCTCGAAGGCCCCGGTCTTCTGCCCCTCTATCCTGTAAGGGTTTATGGAGTTGACCATCTTGACCGGATAGTCCTTGGTTATGGCCTTTACGATGTTCAGCGCGTCGTCGAAGTTGCCTTTTATCTGCAAAACGAGCGCGCCGTGCATCATCGCCTGCGAGAGCTTGCCGAGCGCTATTCCTCCGTCCGGCACGAGGACATAGGCCTTCATGCCGGCTCTTGCGGCATACGCCGCGGCAGAGGCCGATGTGTTTCCAGTAGAGGCGCAGATGACGGCCTTCGCGCCTTCCTCGCGCGCTTTCGATACCGCCATCGTCATGCCGCGGTCCTTGAAGGAGCCGGTCGGGTTAAGGCCTTCGTATTTGAGGAGCAGTCGTATGTCCCCGAATATGTCCTTAAGATTCACCGACTCTATAAGCGGGGTGTTCCCCTCAAGGAGCGTCGTTATCGCCTCATCCTTTATCTCAGGCAAAAAGTCCCTGAACTCCCTTATCAGACCCGTCCAAAGCCCTTTTCTAGTTAGCCGCACCAAGATTCTCCTCTATCCGTATATAGACGATTTTATCGTGTATTATATCCATGGACTGTATCTCTTCTATGGCTGAACGCAGTTCCCTCTCAAGCGCGTTATGAGTAAGAATTACCAGCGGCACCGCCCCGCCTATCTTCCTGTCCTTCTGTATAACTGACGATATGCTTATGTTATGAACGCCGAGCACGCCTGAGATCTTCGAGAGCGCGCCTGGCTTGTCTACCGCGAGGAAGCGGATGTAGTACGGGATTTCGAGCGCGTCTATCGGCTTTAACGCCACGTCCTTTATCGCTTCAGCCGTGTATGCAAGCGGCGTGACCCTCTCTGATATGCCCTTTCTCATATTCCGCGCTATGTCCATAAGGTCGGCGACTACCGCGCTCGCCGTGGGCATCATCCCCGCGCCAAGGCCGTAGAGCATGACCGAGCCTACGGCGTTGCCCTCAAGGTGTATGGCGTTGTATACGCCGTCGACGGTTGCGAGCGGGTGCGAGGCCGGGACCATCGTCGGGTGGACGCGCGCCTCTATCCTGCCGTCGCCGGCCTTGGCTATCGCGAGGAGCTTTATCCTGTATCCGAACTCCTTGGCGAACTTTATGTCGTGCTGGCTGATACTGCTTATGCCGGACGTGTAGATGTCGTTAACGTCGATGTAAGTCCCATAGGCGAGGTTTATGAGTATCGCGAGCTTGTGCGCCGTGTCAATGCCGTCCACGTCGTACGACGGGTCCGCCTCGGCGTAGCCCTTTTCCTGCGCGCGCCTTAAAACGTCCTCGAACTTGCCCCCCTCGTTAGTCATCTTGGACAAGATATAGTTGGCGGTCCCGTTTATGATGCCGTAAATGGATTCTATTCTGTTGGCGGCGAGCCCTTCTCTTAATGCCTTTATGACAGGGATACCCCCGCCGACAGAGGCCTCGAATCCGATATCGAGCTTTTTTTCCGCCGCCTTCTGGAATATCTCTTTTCCGTGTGTCGAAAGGAGCGCCTTGTTCGCCGTGACGACGTGCTTGCCCGCGGAGAGCGCCTCCATGATGAAGGTCTTGGCTATCCCCGTGCCGCCGACGAGTTCGATGACGATCGATATCTCCGGATCGTTGATGATGTCCATGGCGTCAGAGGTCAAAACGCCGTCGTCGAGCTTGACCCCCCTGTCGCGCGAGACGTCTTTATCCGCCACCCGCTTAAGGACAAGCTCGCACCCGAGCCTGTCCTTGATGAGGGCGGCGTTCTCCTTCAATACCTTGACTACGCCGGTGCCGACTGTGCCGAAGCCTATGAGGCCCGCGTATATTTTATCGGTCTTCTTGAGTGTCACGGATGGCGTATCTCTCTCCACTGTCTGCATCTACGAGACCTTCATTACCGGCAACTCGAGCGCCTTCTTTATGCACTTGGCCGCCTGCCTTATCCTGTGCTCGTTCTCTACGAGCGCGAGCCTCACGTACTCGTCGCCGTACTCGCCGAACCCGATGCCCGGAGAGACCGACACCTTTGCCTTATCCAAAAGGAACTTCGAGAACTCAAGGGACTTCAAGTGCCTCAAATGTTCGGGTATCTTCGCCCATACGAACATCGTCGCCTTCGGCTTCGTTATCTCCCATCCGGCCTTGCCGAAGGACTCTATGAGGGCGTTCCTCCTGGACTCGTAGGTCTTGCATATCTCGGTGACGCAGTCCTGCGGGCCGTTTAAGGCGATGACGCTCGCTATCTGTATCGGCTGGAACATCCCGTAATCGAGGTAGCTCTTCATGCGCGTCAGAGCGGCGATGAGCTTTCTGTTCCCGACGGCGAAGCCGACCCTCCAGCCCGGCATGTTGTAGCTCTTAGACAGTGTGAAGAACTCGACGCCTACGTCCTTCGCGCCGGGTATCTCCAGAAAACTCGGGGCCTTGTAGCCGTCGAAGACAATGTCCGCGTATGCGAGGTCGTGGACGACCATCATATTATGCTCTTTGGCGAAGTCGACAATTTTTGCGAAGAAGGACTTATCCACCACCTCGGTCGTCGGGTTATGCGGGAAGTTTATGACAAGGAGCTTCGGCTTCGGCCAGGTCTGCTTCGTAGCCTTCAGGAGCTCGTCGAAAAAGTCCACGCCCGGAAGGAGCGGGATAGAGCGGACGTCGCCTCCGGCTATGATTACCGAGTACGTGTGGATGGAATATGTCGGGTTCGGGACGAATACGACGTCTCCGGGCTCTATTATCGCAAGCGCGAGGTGCGCAAGACCCTCTTTTGAGCCTATCGTCCCCACGGCCTCGGTATCGGGGTCTATGTCCACGTCGTACCTTCTCTTGTACCAGTCCGATATGGCGAGCCGGAGCTTGTATATGCCCTTGGAGGCAGAATACCTGTGGTTCCTCGGGTTCTGTGCGGCCTCGATGAGCTTATCGACTATGTGCTTTGGCGTGGGCTGGTCCGGGTTGCCCATGCCGAAGTCTATGATATCCTCTCCGCGCTTCCTCGCCGCGACCTTTAGATCGGTCACGATGTTGAAGACATACGGCGGGAGCCTCTTGATCCTGTAGAACTCGTCCATTTAAGCCTCTTTTATTTAAAAATATGATCGGTAAAACGGCCTTCAAACTGAAATAAACCTATCCGTTTATAAGTTTTTCGGCATTATAAGAACTTCTCACAAACGGCCCGGAATAGACGTGCTTGAGGCCTATGGCCTTCCCGTAATCCTCATATTCCTTAAATACCGTGGGGTCTACATACTCCTTTACCTCAAGGTTCTGCCGTGTGGGGCGCAGGTACTGGCCTATGGTGACGGCGTCGCAACCAGAGGCGAATAAGTCCCTAAGCACCTCTTTTACCTCGTCTTTTGTCTCACCGAGCCCGACCATTATCCCGGATTTTGTCATAACGCCGGAGGCCTTTGCGTCTTTTAAGACCTGCAACGACCTCCGATAGTCTGCCTGGGGCCTTACCTGCGAGTAGAGGGAGGGGACTGTCTCAAGGTTGTGGTTGAAGATGTCAGGCCGGGCATCGAGGACCACCTTTAACGCCTCCCCGTCGCCCTCGAAATCCGGGGTAAGCACCTCTACCAAAATGCCGAAAATGTTATCCTTTATCGCCTTGATTGTCAAGGCAAATTGGCCCGCCCCGCCCCTCGGGAGGTCGTCGCGCGTGACCGACGTTATGACTACATGCTTCAGGGCGAGCTCCTTTGCCGTAAGGGCGATGTTAGAGGGCTCGTGCGGGTCGACAGACAGGGGGGCCCTGCCCTTATCTATCGAGCAGAAGCCGCACTTCCTCGTGCAGACGTCCCCTAATATCATGAAGGTCGCGGTGGGTTTTGTAAAACACTCGCCTATGTTCGGGCACCTTGCGGACTCGCAGACCGTATGCAGGTTCCTCTTCCTCAAGATGGACTTCATCTCGTGGAGGGAGCTTGCCGGCCCGAGAGGCTTCTTGGCCCAAGGCGGAAGTCTCTTCATTTTCTCTTAACCTTGCGTAAAATATCGGGTTTCAAACCAGCGTACAAGACATTAAAGATACCACCACAAGGAGAAAAACACAATAATGTATTATGCGGCCTTCAGGGGAGAGAGGCAGGCCCTTTCCTCTTGACGGAATTTATCTTGATGGCCGCGGAATCCTTGTAGGAGCGGTATTGGTCAGGCGCCTTTTTAATGAAAAGCGAATAGCTCTCCACCGCGTCCATTGGCCGGTCCAACCCCATGTACGCGTCACCGAGCGCGTAGTAGACCTCGGCGTACCCTGGGTCGGCCTTCAATGCGGCGAGATAATATATTACAGCTTCGCCCGGGAGACCCTTTGCACCGTACGTGAGCCCGGCGTTATAAAGCGCCCTGGCGTTCAGCGGGTCCCTCCTTAGCGCCTCACGGAACCCGGCTATGGCCTCGTCGAGCCTCCCTGTCTCCTGATAGAGCGCGGCGAGGTTCATGCGCGCGGAGTTGAAAGACGGGTCGAGCCGGATAGACTCCATAAACTCGCCTTCCGCCTCTTTAACAAGCCCCTTTTTGTAATACGCGGCCCCGAGGTTGAGGCGTCCCAAGGGGCTCTCCGGGCTCTTCTCCACCACATCCGACCAGAGCGAGAAGGCGTCTTTCCAGACCTCGTTCCTCCTGTGCGCAATGACGCCGAGAGGGAGCGCTATCAGAAAAACGAGTATGAGCGGGGCCGCCCTACCCTCGCCTTTACGCCCGAGAAAATAAAAAAACGCGGAGAAAAAGGCTATGAACGCGCCGACTGAAGGGAGATAGAGCCTGTGCTCGAAGATGACGTCCCGTATCGGTATAATGGACGATTCGATTGAAAGTGTGAGAAAAAACCAGAGGACGCCGATGGAAAAGAGGATGCCGTACGCGCCTGCGTTCTTAAGGGACCTTACGAGGGTAAGGACCGAAAAGATAAAGACTGAAAGGAGGAAGACGAACGAGGAGACTACCCCTGGCGCGAAAAACGACTTGTACGTCTTCATTTCATATAAGAGGTTCTGCCCGTACGGGAGCGCGAGGAGCCTTAAATACTTCACTATGACCCGGAACTGGGTTATCGCGTACTCGTATCTCGACAGCCCTTCGAGCTCCATTTTCTGGAGCGTAACGATTGAGTCCGATATCCCCATCCCGGCCTCAGCCTTATGGAGCGCGAAATAGAGAGGGATTATGAGGAGTGTAACAGCGAACGGGACCATCATCTTTATCCTCGCCATCGCGTCCCCTCTCCCGAAAAGTGTAGCTTCAAACAACATGACAGCGAACGGGAGTGTGAAGCTTATCTCCTTTGTCCTCATCGCGAATACGGCAAGGATTATCGAAAGGACATAAGAGAGCTTCCTTATCCCGGCCCCCGCTCCGAGCCGTGCCTTTAAATAAAACACAACGGACGCGAGGTAAAAAAGCGCGGCCAATGAGGCGTATCTCTGGGTGATATATGTGACGGACTCGGTCTGCACGGGGTGGACGGCGAAGACGAGGGACGTAAGTATCGCTATCGCCTCGGCCGACGCGCGCGGAAGGGCATTTAGCGCAGGGGTCTTCGTCAAGAGCCTTACGAGCGCATAGACGAGAAAGGAGTTTATTATGTGGATTACGATGTTTACGAGGTGGTAGCCCCGTGGGTCGAGCAGATGGAGGCGGTAGTCGAGCGCGAAGGAGAGGTTGCCTATGTACCTTGACCCGGTCGGCGGCCAGAAGTTGGCGAGGCTCCGGAGCGCTTCGTTATTTACGATATATATCTCGTCGTCGAAGAGGAACGGGGAGTCAAGCGCGTTAGAGTATACGAGCGCGACCGATATGATAGCGATGGCCAACGCGGCGAACGGGCCGTAACGAGAGGCCCTTCCTCCCTGTCCATGCATATCAGCCCTTCACGAGCCCGAGCCTTAAAGAGGCCTCGAACGTCCTCGGCGCGGACCTTTTTTTTAAGAGCTTCAGGTCTTCCACAGTGTCTATATCGTGCCAGGGCCTGATGAGCTTGAATGAGAGAGCGCCTTTTATCTTTTCAAGCGTGTCGGATAAGACCGTGGCCGTGGACCACGGGATGCCTTCGAACGGAAGGCGCGTCGGCTTCCTTAAGCCTATGAGGTAATAACCTCCGTCGAGCGCAGGGCCGAAGACGACGTCCGCGCCTCCCGTAAGCGCGGAGAATGCGTCTTTTACGCGTCCAATGGACATGTCCGGGCTGTCCGAGCCTATCATCACGACCATTTTGTATCCCCTGCCCAGAAGGCCTTCAAAGGCGTTGTACATCCGCTCTCCAAGGTCTGAGCCTGCCTGGGGAAAGCATTCCATGGACGGCGGAACGATCATGGCCGCCCTTTGACGCGCGGTTTCAGGCGTATAGGCTACGTGGACGTCGGCCCAACCCACCCCTTCCAGCCTGTTGAATATATCGGAGAGAAAGGCCTCGTAGAGAGAAGCCGCCCCTTCATGGGTGAGCGGCGGTACGAGCCTGGTCTTTACGCTACCCGGCTCAGGCGCCCTCATCATGACGACGAGCGCCTTGTCCCTCACTTCTTCTGTTCGGCGCTGGCCTTCGTCCTCTCCTGGCGCTCCCGCTCTTTTTTCTCGGAGCAGACTATGCACGCGTACCTCTTCTCGTGCCTTACGGTAAGCCTGTCGTAGTCCCTGTCGATCGCCACCCTTACGACGAAGTCCGTCTCCGCCCCGCAGAAATCACACTTTAACATACCCCTCTCCCTCCTTCCTGTACGTGCTTTTGGGCCTGACTCCGCCTCCCGCGAGGGCCTCCATCGCGGCGCCGAGGTCTTCTCCCTTTACCGATATCACGAGGTCGCAATACGGCTCGAGGGCTCTCGGCGCCGGGAGCAGTCTGAACGCTATGGAATATCCCCTCAAGACCTCCTCGGCCTTAAGCGCCTTGTGCGTGGACCCGAAGGCCATCAGGTATTCCATCGGTAGAAGGTAACAGATTTCAGGTGGAATCTCAAGGAGTGAGCTTCTCGCCGGACGGGCAAAGTTCACTTTTTTAAGACTTGAATTATTCTGTGTCTCTTAATTCCCGAATAATATGAAAATTGCGCCGAGCGAGTCATGATAAGACATCCCCCTTTTCTAAGGGTCTTAGGAAGCAAACAAGGTTATAAAGGGGTCTTGCGGAACATTTTTAACAGTTCCAAATATATGTTATCGCATCTGAGATTGAAACGAAACTCAGTTTCCTTCAGGTGCAGGTAGAAAGTAT
>JACREU010000115.1 GCA_016212705.1 Deltaproteobacteria bacterium | reverse complement strand
GGGCAGAGGGGCCTTATAGTGTCGCCCCCGAGGGCCGGTAAAACGATGCTCCTCCAGAAGATCGCCAACTCGATCACGACCAACCACCCGGAGGTCGTCCTCCTGGTGCTCCTGATAGACGAGAGGCCCGAAGAGGTCACCGACATGCAGAGGTCGGTAAAGGGCGAGGTAATAAGCTCGACGTTCGACGAGCCGGCGGCGAGGCACGTGCAGGTCTCCGAGATGGTCATCGAAAAAGCCAAGAGGCTCGTCGAGCACCAGAAGGACGTCGTCATACTGCTGGATTCCATCACGAGGCTCGCCCGCGCGTACAACGCGGTGGTGCCGCCCTCGGGCAAGGTCCTCTCCGGCGGCGTCGATTCCAACGCGCTCCACAAGCCCAAGAGGTTCTTCGGGGCCGCGAGGAACATCGAGGAAGGCGGCTCTTTGACGATCATCGCAACGGCCCTTATCGACACCGGGAGCAGGATGGACGAAGTCATCTTCGAAGAGTTCAAGGGCACGGGCAACATGGAAATCGTCCTCGACAGGAAGCTCTCGGAGAGAAGGATCTTCCCGGCGATAGACCTTAACAAGTCCGGCACGAGGAAGGAAGACCTCCTCCTTTCCAAGGAGACGCTGAACAGGATATGGATACTCAGGAAGGTCCTCCAGCCGCTTAACCCGATAGAGTCGATGGAGTTCCTGCTGGATAAGATCCAGCACACGCCGTCGAACAAGTCGTTCCTGGAGTCGATGAGCAGGTAACCTGGGGCAGAGGTAAGACATTGGCTCTTACTAAAAACTCAAACCCATAAAAACGAAAGGCGGGATTGTAAAGTCCCGCCTTTTTTATTTCTTAGAAATGTAGGGTGGGCTATGCCCACCGTTTTACAATTGAGCGAAGCTGAAATTCTTATCATCCAAATGGCGAGTGGCCCCATTATCATCGGCGCGTACCAGACCCCATGCGCCCTGGTCATGGTTTGCCAGGTCAAGGCATAGGTAAACATCGTCCTTGGGAGGGAGGCTGGTAATGAGCATGCCAGCAGTTCCAATTTTCGTTGTTGAAGGTTTAGACGATGTCTATGTCTATGAAACCATCGAAGATGCACAACGCTCTTTAGAACCTTGGTGGGTAAAGCAAAAAGAAGGAGCCGTGTATGACGCGGAAGGAAGGCTATTGCGTTTAGAAACGGATAATATTCGAGTTACTATACACCTTGAAGAAATGGAACCAACGCATGCGAGTAAACTCGAAAACACCCTTAAAAGTTACTTAAAGGCGATAGGTGAGCCTATTGGCGATGATATAATATGCAATTTGGCATGTTTAGTAGAATTTTGTCGAAAATTTATTGCAACCCCTCGTAATCCAAAAAATATTATTTTTGATGCTCTACTTAAAATTTTTGTAAAATTTAGAAAGCAGTTGTAGGGTGGGCTCCGCCCACCTCTTATTACAACGTTGCTTGGTGGGCGGAGCCCACCCTACAAAAAACTAATAATTACCCCAAAACCCACTGAATTCAACCCCAACCCCCAACCCCCCGAAATTCCATCTATTTTCAATCGATTTTTTTCCTTGCACTCAATGTACTTAGTTGTTAATATTAACTATTACGGTTTTGGCCGGGGCGTGCGTTACCGCATATGTTCCGGCGTTGCCGTACTTATCAGATATCAATGGAGGAAAAATATATGAAGGAAAACATCCACCCCAAGTACGAAGCCGCGAAGGTCCACTGCGTCTGCGGCAACATCGTCGAGACACGCTCGACGCAGAAGGCGCTCTCGGTAGACGTCTGCTCGAGCTGTCACCCCTTCTTCACCGGCGAGCAGAAGTTCATGGACATCGCCGGCAAGATCGAAAAATTCAATAAAAAGTACCGGAGCAACAAGGGGGCCTGAAGGACCGCGGAGGGGGAATGTTGAAGGTACAGCTCCTGAGTTTCACCCCCGACCCCGAGAAGACGGTCTGCATGGCCGCGAGGCTCTGCTATTCGGCAAGCACCATAGCCGGGCTCGCTGAAAAGGTCAACGCCGTTTCCACGGAGAAGTTCCTCGGCAGGATCCTCAAGATGGGGCACCTCTCGGTGCTTGAGCACGCCTCCTTCACCTTCGGCATAGAAGGGATATCGAGGGCGACCTCGCACCAGCTCGTCCGCCACCGCCTCGCCTCCTACTCCCAGCAAAGCCAGCGGTACGTGACCGCGAAAGAGCCCGAGTTCGTCGTCCCGCCCTCCATAGGAAATGACGCGGCCCGGGGGAAAAAGTTCGCCTCAGCCGTCGCGCGCGTCTACAAGCTCTACTCCGAGCTCGTCGCCGAGGGTGTGGCCGCCGAGGACGCCCGCTATCTCCTCCCCAACGCCGCCTGCACGAAGATAATCGTCACCATGAACGCGCGGGAACTCCTGCACTTCTTCACGCTCCGCTGTTGCGAGAGGGCGCAGTGGGAGATAAGGGACATGGCGACCGAGATGCTCAAGGTCGCGAAGGGAAAGGCGCCGTTCATATTCAGGGACTCTGGCCCGTCGTGCGTAAGGGGCAAGTGCCGGGAAGGCGAGATGACCTGCGGAAAGCCCAGGGAGATAAGGGAGAAGTTCAAGGGGCTTTGACCCCTCTGATACATAAAAAACTGGATTCCCGCTGTCGCGGGAATGACAAAATGAAATAGTTGCATGTAATTCCCGATGTTTTAATCGGGAATCCAGCTCTAAAGTCGCCGGGAGGGTTTAAACCAAATACGACCTCCCCTTGCCCCTCCTTGATAAGGAGGGGAACTATAAAACTATTATGATACAGAGACGCCTCGAAGAAGTAGAAAAGCGATACATGGAGATCACCGACGAACTCGCAAGGCCCGAGGTCGTCTCCAACCAGGAGACCTACCAGAGGTACGCGAAGGAGCATTCGTCGCTTGGCTCGATCGTAGCGGTCTACAGGGATCTAAAAAAGACCGACGCTGAGCTCTCCGACAACAAGCTCATCCTCGAAGGCAAGGACGAGGATCTCCGCGAGCTCGCCAAGGAGGAGCTCCCCGGCCTCCAGAAGAGAAAGGAAGACCTCCTCTCGAAGCTCAAACTCATGCTCCTGCCCAAAGACCCTAACGACGACAAGTCCGTCATAATCGAGATAAGGGCCGGGGCGGGAGGCGACGAGTCAGCCCTCTTCGCCGCCGAGCTCTTCAGGATGTATTCGAGATACGCCGAGCTGAAAGGCTGGAAGGTAGAGGTAATGTCCTCGTCCCCCACGGGGCTTAACGGCATCAAGGAGATCATCGCGGCGATCGAGGGCAAGGGCGCGTACTCGCGCCTCAAGTTCGAAAGCGGCGTCCACAGGGTCCAGAGGGTCCCGGAGACAGAGGCCTCAGGGAGACGCCACACCTCTACCGTAACGGTAGCGGTCATGCCGGAGGCCGAGGAGGTCGAGGTAGACGTCCGCATGGAAGACATCCGCGTCGACACATACCGCTCCGGCGGCCACGGCGGCCAGAACGTCAACAAGGTCGAGACCGCCGTCCGCATGACGCACATACCAACAGGCGTCGTAGTAGCCTGCCAGGAAGACAAGAGCCAGCACAAGAACAGGGCGAAGGCGTTCAAGGTCCTCATGGCGCGCATACTGGACATGAAGATACAGGAACAGCAGAAGAAGATAGCGGCGGACCGCAGGACGCAGGTAGGCACCGGCGACAGGTCCGAGAAGATACGGACGTACAACTTCCCGCAGAACCGCATAACCGACCACAGGATAGGGCTGACGCTCCACAGGTTGAGCGAGGTCATGGAAGGCGACCTCACCGAGCTTACCGACAACATAATAGCGTACTACCAGACCGAGGTGCTGAAGAACTCCGAGAAGAACGCCTCGCGCGATGCCGCGGCAAAGGCGCAGTAAACAAAAAGGCTCTCCTCTTAACCGTCTTTAAACCCTCTCTCCTCGGAAGGGGTAATCTGATTCCCTGCCTGACAGGGCGTCCTTAAAATTCAAGGCGTGCTCATCTTATGGACAAGATAGTCATCGAAGGTGGAAACAGGCTCGTGGGCGAAGTCGCCGTCAGCGGCGCGAAGAACGCGGTATTGCCGCTCATGGCCGCCGCCCTCCTCACCTCCGACTGGACCACCATCACCAACGTCCCGAAACTCAGGGACATAGACACCTTCAAAAAACTCCTCGTGCATCTCGGCGCCGAGATCGCGCCCGACACCCCGGACGGCACGCTCAAAATCCGCACCAGGGACGTGGCGGCCCCGGAGGCCCCGTACGACATGGTCAAGACCATGAGGGCGTCCGTACTCGTCCTCGGCCCGCTCGTCTCGCGCTTCAAGCGCGCGCGCGTGTCTCTGCCCGGCGGGTGCGCCATAGGCGCGCGCCCCATCGACCTCCACATAAAGGGACTCCGGCAGATGGGCGCCGAGATAACGATTGAGAGCGGGTATGTCGAAGTGCGCGCCGAGAGGCTCAAGGGCGCCAAAATCTACATGGATACGGCTACCGTCACCGGGACCGAGAACCTCATGCTCGCGGCGGTCCACGCCGACGGCACTACCATACTTGAGAATTCAGCGCTCGAGCCCGAGGTCGTCTGCCTCGCCGATACGCTTAACAGGATGGGCGCGCATATAGTCGGCGCCGGCACGGATACCATCAGGATAGAGGGAGTTACGGAACTAAGGCCCGTCGAGGTCCGCGTCATCCCGGACAGGATAGAGGCCGGGACTTTCATGGTGGCCTCAGCCATGACAAGAGGAAACGTATTCATAAAAGACTGCCCCTACCACTACCTCGACGCGCTGAACACGAAGCTGAAGGAAACAGGGACGGAGGTCACGGAAGAGGATGGAGGGGTCCGCGTCATCGGCGACTGGCCGATAAGGAGCGTGGACGTAAAGACCATCCCCTACCCCGGCTTCCCGACCGACATGCAGGCGCAGATAATGGCGATGATGGCCATAGGGAGCGGCTTATCCGTCATAACGGAGACGGTCTTCGAGAACAGGTTCATGCACGTGAGCGAGCTTCAAAGGATGGGCGCTAACATAACGGTTGACGGGAGGTGCGCCGTGGTGCGGGGAGTAAAACGTCTCTCCGGCGCGCCCTTGATGGCTACGGACTTAAGGGCGAGCGCGTCGCTCATCCTCGCCGGGCTCGTCGCCGAGGGAAAGACCGAGGTATCGAGGATATATCATCTGGACCGCGGGTACGAGCGCATCGAGACGAAACTCAAGGCGCTCGGAGCGAATATCGAGAGGGTCAAAGAATGAAAAAGAGCCTTAACGACACACTCACCCTGGCGCTACCCAAGGGGCGCATCCTCAAGGAGGCGGCGACGCTCTTCAGGGCCGCTGGCGTGGACTTCAGCGAAATACTCCAGGACGATCGCAAGCTCATCTTCGAAAACATTGCGGAGGGCCTGCGCTTCATGGTAATAAGGAGCCAGGACGTCCCGACCTACGTCGAGTACGGCGCGGCAGACATGGGAATCGCCGGAAAAGACGTCCTCATGGAACAGCAGAAGGACCTGTATGAGCCGCTGGACCTGAAAATCGGCGCGTGCAGGATGATGGTCGCCGAACCAAAGGAGCTCGTCCAAAGGGACAACCCGAGGCACTGGACCCACATAAGGGTCGCGACCAAGTACCCGAACATAACGCTCAAATATTTTCTCGATAAGGGCATACAGGTCGAGATAATAAAGCTCTACGGCTCAATAGAACTCGCGCCGCTTCTGGGGCTCTCTGAGCGGATAGTCGACCTCGTCCAGACCGGCGAGACACTCCGGAAAAACGGCCTCGTCGAGGTCGAGACCATAACCGAGATATCCTCCAAGCTCGTCTGCAACAGGGCGAGCCTGAAGACCAAGCCGAGAAGGGTAAAGGACCTCGTCGAGAGGCTTACCAAAGCCGTAGCGGCCTCTGGCAAATAGATTCCGACATGCGCGTTATCAATACAAACGACAAAGCCTTTGAAGGGGTCCTCGCAGGCATACTCGGCAGGGGCGAGGCGGACACCTCCGCCGTCGAAGAGGCGGTAAAGAAGATACTCGCCGACGTAAAAAGAGACGGGGACTCTGCCGTCGTCGAATATACCAGACGCTTCGACGGCGCGGAGGTCGAAGGATCGCTCCTTGTCACCGAAAAAGAGATAAATTCAGCCTTAAGGAAGATTCCCAAAAGCGACCTCTCCATAATAGAGCTCTCCGCCTCCCGCATCGAGGCATTCCACAAAAGACAGATACAGCAGTCATGGTTTACGACTGAGAGCGACGGGACCATCCTCGGCTCGCGGGTCACTCCCATTGATCGCGCGGGCATCTATGTCCCCGGAGGCAAGGCCACGTACCCTTCGACCGTCCTCATGAACGCGATACCGGCGCGCGTCGCGGGTGTCGGAGAGGTCGTCATGGTCACGCCGCCCGGCAAGGACGGCATAAGCCCTTATGTCCTTGTGGCGGCAAAGGTAGCCGGAGTCGACAAGGTATTCCGCATAGGCGGCGCGCAGTCGATTGGCGCGCTCGCCTTCGGCACCGCGACGGTCCCGAAGGTAGACAAGATAACAGGCCCTGGGAACATCTACGTAGCAACAGCCAAGCGGCTCGTATTCGGCACAGTCGATATCGACATGATCGCTGGGCCGAGCGAGATACTCATCATAAACGACGGCACGGGCCCTCCGGAGTGGATTGCATTGGACCTCCTTTCGCAGGCAGAGCACGACGAACTCGCCTCCTCCATACTCATAACCACGTCGAAAAAGATTGCATCCAAAGTAGCCGGAGAGGTAAAGAGGCTCGTCAAAAAACTCAAGCGGCGCGCCATAGCCGAAAAATCGATTGAACGCTACGGCGCGATAATCGTCGCGAGGGACTTAAGCGAGGCGGCCGAAATTTCGAACAGGATAGCGCCCGAGCACCTTGAATTATTCGTCGAAGACCCGCTCAATCTCATGGGTCTTATAAAACACGCGGGCGCGATATTCCTGGGTCAAAACACCCCTGAGGCCGCCGGAGACTACCTCGCCGGCCCGAACCACACGCTCCCGACCGGGGGCACGGCGCGGTTCTCGTCCCCCCTTGGAGTCTCCGACTTCATAAAGAGGACGAGCGTAATAAGCCTGTCCCCTTCGGCGATAAGGACGCTCGGCCCGTCTGTAAAGAGGTTCGCCGAACTCGAAGGGCTGGAGGCGCACGGCCTTAGCGCCGGGGCGCGGCTTTCCAAAAGAGGGCGTTGATATGAGTATGGATGACAAGGCTACTTCTAATTACGAAGCCGCCAAATTATTATTGGAAAAATCTTTTTTCGATTCGTCGGCTTCCAGGGCGTATTATGCGGCTTACATGAAGGCCTGTCATTATTTAGACATCATCGGTATTCCACCGCCTATTGACGGAATTGGTCGAGTTCGCAATTGGAAGCATTATGATTTTGCTACAAAATTGCATTATAACCATGACGTTATAACTTCTTTTCAAATGAGAAAATGGGAGCGTCTCTACTCAAAAAGAGTGCGAGCAGATTATTATCCGGATGGAATTAAAGAGGAAGAGGCGAGAAATTCGGTTATAATTGCTTTTGAGTTTTTAGAGCACTTTACAAATGAGGAAAGAATTTATGAGACACGAGATTAAAAAAGAAATAGTAAACCTTATTGAGCAACAGAGCAACTCGATATATCCGGTCAGATGGGTTGATGAAAGAACGACCCGTGGGGATTTCGACGGTTGTGAGTTTGCTATTGATGTTTTTAATATCCCTTATTCTGAAGAAGATGAATTCCTGACATTAATCGACCCGATCAGAGACCGAATCCGTGAATTGATCGGAAACAGAGGTCTCTTTATCTTCCATTCACCCGAAGCGACCAATAAATATTACTCTCACCTTTTCCCGATTACGAAAGGAATCATAGTTGAAAATGGTTCTATTAAATTTCCTGCAATTAGTGAAACAGAAGGCAATTCCGAAATAATCGGGGCTCCAATAAATATCAGATACGGGAAAGCGGCATGAAACGCGCCATTCTTGGGTCCAATATATTCGAGGATTGCGGGAATATCATGGTGGTTTTCGGCACCCCATTGTTTTCCTATTCAATTGATGGCCAGGTCAAATTGAGCTTTAAAGTTTTATCTTCACCCGCAACCCCCCCTATACATATCGAGAACAATGACAAAATAGCGGGGAATGTTACAGTAAAAGCTGACGATAAATCAGTATCCATTTGGCTCAATCTGCCTGAATCAAAGGTCGAAAAAAAATTGATCGAGCTTTCCATCGACAACGGAACGGCGCATATCAGCTTGGATTTGCGCCCTCTCGGCCTTAACATCTATTCTGATAAAAACGCCTTTCATGTCGGAGGCTCTCAACTCTCAGGAAATGTTTTCAAAAATTGCGCCAATGGGATCGTTATAGGAGAATAAATGGCCCGCAAGGCAAAGGTCGCAAGAAAGACCCGCGAGACGGAAATCACAATTGAAGTAAACCTCGACGGGAGCGGCAAGGCGGACATAAAAACGCCCATCCCCTTCTTCGACCACATGATCGAAAACTTCGCGAGGCACGGCCTCTTTGACTTGAAAGTCAGGGCAAAGGGCGACGTCCATGTAGACCTCCACCACACCGTGGAGGACGTGGGCATCACCCTCGGCGAGGCGGTAAAAAAGGCGCTCGCCGGGGCCTCCGGGATAAAAAGGTGCGCCTCAGCCGACGTGCCGATGATGGACTCGCTCGCTACCGTCGTGCTCGACGTCAGCAACAGGCCGTACTTCAAGTTCACGACTACAAAGGACTCATTCGCCGTATCGAAGAAGGTCATCTCGTCCATGATAGAGGGGCGCGTGACCGACACCTTCGACATGGGGCTCCTGCAGGAGTTCATGAAGGCCTTCTCGAACAGCGCGGGCGTTGACCTCCACATAACCCTCCTTTACGGCTCGGACATACACCACGCGATAGAGTCCATTTTCAAGGCGTTCGGCAGGGCCCTATCAGCCGCGGTCGTAAAAGACCCCCGCATAAAAGGGGTCCTCTCCACAAAGGGCAAGCTCTAACCTCCGATGATAGCGATAATAGACTACGACATGGGAAATCTTCGAAGCGTTGCCAAGGCCTTTGAAAAGGTCGGGGCAACGGCCACGGTCACGCGCGACCCGAAGGTCATGGCAAACGCGAGCCACGTCGTGCTCCCGGGCGTAGGCGCGTTCAAGGACTGCATGAGGAACCTGGAGGCCTACGGTCTGATAGACCCGATAGCACGGGCCGTCGCCTCCGGGAAACCATTCCTCGGCATCTGCCTCGGGCTCCAGCTCCTCTTTGACGAATCGAACGAGTTCGGCTTTCACAAGGGCCTCGGCCTCATCCCAGGCAAGGTCGTCCGCTTCCCGTCCTCTAAGGACGAGGCAGGCATGGAGCTTAAGGTCCCGCACATGGGTTGGAACGAGGTTGAAAAGGCGAAGGAATCGCCCCTGCTGGAAGGCGTAACAGACGGGGCTTACTTCTACTTCGTCCACTCGTACTACGCCGCGCCTGAGGACGCCGCTGTCACGCTCACAAGGACAGGCTACGGGGTCTCTTTCACGAGCAGTATCGCAAAAGACAACGTATTCGCCTGCCAGTTCCACCCGGAGAAGAGCCAGAAGGCGGGGCTTGCCGTGCTCAAGAACTTCAGCTCAATGAGGTAAGGACAAGAAATGATAATCTTCCCGGCCATAGACATAAAAAACAAAAGGTGCGTGAGGCTCACTCAGGGGCGTATGGACGCCGAGACCGTCTACTCCGAAGACCCGGTCGAGGTCGCCCGCAAGTGGGAGGCCGAAGGGGCGGAGGTAATCCACCTCGTCGACCTCGACGGCGCAATCGAGGGCAACGCCAGAAACTACGAGGTCTTTAAGTCCATTACCGCCGCGATAAACATCCCTGTGCAGATCGGCGGCGGGATAAGGGATGAGAAGACCGCCGAGCTCTACCTGGACACAAAGGGGATAAAGAGGATAATCATCGGCACAGCCGCGTATGAGAACCCCGCCTTTGTCAAGGTACTCGCCAAAAAATACCCTGGAAGGGTCGCCGTCGGCATAGACGCCAGGGACGGGCTTGTCGCTATAAAGGGCTGGGTCACGGTCACGGACGAAAAGGCCGTTGACCTCGCTAAAAAACTCGAAGGCATGGGTGTAGCCTGCATAATATACACCGACATCTCCAGGGACGGGATGCTCACCGGCCCTAATATCGAGGCCACGCGCGATCTCGCCGAATCCGTATCCATCCCTGTCGTCGCCTCCGGCGGCATCTCCTCGATAATGGATATAGAGGCATATAGAGGCGTAAATATCGAAGGCATCATCATTGGCAAGGCGCTCTACGCGGGGAAGGTGACGCTAAAAGAGGCGATAGGGGCGGCCGTGTAATGTTGACCAAGAGGATAATACCGTGCCTTGACGTCAAGGACGGCAGGGTGGTGAAGGGCGTGAGCTTCGTCGAACTCCGGGACGCCGGGGACCCGGTGGAATCGGCCTCGGCCTACGAGGAGCAAGGCGCCGACGAGCTCGTCTTCCTCGACATCACGGCATCGCACGAGGCGAGGAAGACTATACTCGACGTCGTCGAAAAGACCGCCTCGAACGTCTTCATGCCCCTGACCGTCGGCGGCGGCATAAGGACCCTCGATGATATAAAGGAATTGCTCCGCGCGGGCACCGACAAGGTCTCTATAAACACGACGGCCGTTGAGGACCCGGAGTTCGTCAGGCGGGCCTCTGAGCGGTTCGGGAGCCAGTGCATAGTCGTCGCCATAGACGCTAAAAGGAAAGAAGGCCGCGGCTGGGAGGTCTACACGCACGGCGGCAGGAAACCCCGCGGGCTCGACGCGGTCGAGTGGGCGATGAAGATGGAGTCATACGGGGCGGGAGAGATACTCTTAACCAGCATGGACAGGGACGGGAGGAAAGACGGCTACGATCTGGAACTGACGAGGGCCGTCTCCATGAAGACGACGATCCCGGTCATAGCCTCGGGCGGCGCCGGAACGCTCGAGCACATCGTAGAGGCGTTTACAATCGGGCGCGCCGACGCGGCGCTCGCGGCCTCGATCTTCCACTTCGGGGTATTCACCATACCTGAAACAAAGGCATACCTCATGGAGCGCGGCATAAGGGTGCGGCCTCCGGGAAAGTAAAAGGCAACCTTAAATTACTGAATATTTTCAAAATGTTAGCTTGGGGCGCGCCCGCCTTCCCTCCCCTCTTTTTTCATAAAGAACCAAAAAAACCACTTGCTTAAATCTCCCGGAAATAGTATAAATTCTCTTTACTCAAGACCATGCCATGGGGGCATAACGGGTTTTGCTTCCTTAAGGAAGCCCGGCAACCGTAAAATCCTTGCGCCTTTCCAGGCGCGAACCCGCGACAGCGGGGAACCATAAGGAGGGACTGTGAACAAGTACGAGACGGTCTGCATCGTCAGGTCCGATGCGGGGGACGAGCTCATAAAGGCGTTCATCCAGAAGGCAACCGGCTCACTCGAGTCGGGCGGCGGAAAGCTTACAAAACTGGACGAATGGGGCAGGCGCAGGCTCGCCTATCCGATCCAGAAGAAGAACGAGGGGTACTACTTCGTGATGGAGTACCAGAGCGCCCCGGAGGTCTCCAAGGAGATCGAGCGGCTCATGAAGCTGAACGAGAACATCCTCCGCTACCAGACCGTGCGGATCATAAGCAGGAAGCCTCCCAAGCTTTCGAAGAAGGCGAAGGAAAAGGCCGCAAAGGCCCTGGCCGCGGCAGAGGCCGCCAAGAACGCGCCGGCGCCCACGCCCGTAATTGCTGAAGGAGGTAACGCAAATGGCTAACGAGAGACCACAGCGCGAGGGCGGACGCCCCGATAGGGGCGAGAGAAGGCCCTACCAGAAGAAAAAGGCCTGCAGGTTCTGCAAGAACAAGGAACTTACAATAGACTATAAAGACGCCAAGGCCCTGCGCCCCTATATAACGGAGAGGGGCAGGATAGTCCCCCGGAGGATCTCCGGGACCTGCGCCAAGCACCAGAGGGTAGTATGCGAGGCGATAAAGCGCGCCCGCAACCTCGCGATAATCCCATTCACCGCAACGAGCATATAAGGAGCCGCCAGCCATGAGATTGATACTCAAAAAGGAAGTCGAGAACCTCGGCCGGTTCGGCGATCAGGTTAAGGTGGCCGACGGTTATGCAAGGAACTACCTCATCCCCAAGGGGTTCGCCGTCGAGGCGAGCGCCGGTAACTTAAAGCAGTTCGAGGCCGAAAGGGAAGCGTATCTCAAAAAGGCCGCCGTAAAGAAGGCCTCAGCCGAGAAGCTCAAGGCCGCAATCGACGCCGTCTCCTTAAGCTTCGCGAGGAAATCAGGCGAGGACGAGAGGCTCTTCGGCTCGGTCACGTCCCACGACATCGAGGAGGCCCTGAAGGCAAAGGGCTTCGTCGTCGAGAAGAAGGACATACGTCTCGACGAGCCGATAAAGACCCTCGGGCTCCACACCGTAGCCATAAAGCTCTTAACCGACGTATCGGCGTCGATACAGGTAACGGTCTCAAAGGAAGAGTAGCGAGCGGTCTGCGCCTGAGCTGAAACCTCAAACTTCAAAACATGGGGCCGCGGGGGGCCTGGGCGCTCTTAAAAAAGCGCTCAGCCTTAATATACGCGGCCCCTTTTCTTTCCCCCTATGGCAATACGCACTCAGAATCAGAAAGAGATATCCCACAAGGTCCCTCCGCACAACATCGAGGCCGAGCAGTCCGTATTAGGCGGCATACTCCTTGAGAAGGACGCGATCCTCAAGGTGATGGAGGTGCTCGCCCCGGACGGGACCGACTTCTACCACAACGCGCACACGCGGCTCTTCTCCGGCATGATCACGCTCTTCGAGAGGAACGTCCCCATAGACGTCGTCACGCTCTCGGACCTCTTCAAGGACTCCGACGCCCTCGCATCCGTCGGCGGCATATCGTACATAGGCGAGATGGTGGAAGCCACCCCCACGGCCGCGAACATCCTGTATTACGCGCGGATCGTAAGGGAAAAGGCGTTGCTCCGCCGCGTCATCGCGGCGTCGACCGAGATAGTCACGCGCGGCTACGAAGGGGTGGACTCCGCCGACGACTTCATCGACCAGGCCGAACAGAAGATATTCCAGGTCTCGCAGGACAGGGCGAAAAAATCCTTCTACGCGTTGAAGGACATCATCAAGGACACCTTCGAGACGATTGAAAAACTCTATGAGCGCAAATCCCACGTTACCGGCGTCCCGACCGGGTACAAAGAGCTCGACAAGATCACCGCCGGGCTCCAGGACTCGGACCTCATCATCATAGCGGGCCGCCCCAGCATGGGGAAGACCTCGTTTTGCCTGAACATCGCCGAGAACGCGGCGATAGAGCACAACAGCCCCGTGGCCGTATTCTCGCTTGAGATGTCCAAGGAACAGCTCGTCCAGAGGATGCTCGCCTCGCGCGCGCGGGTCGACCTCCAGAAGCTCCGTAGCGGCTTTTTGAAGGAGGAGGACTGGGGGAAGCTAACCAACGCCGTCGGCTCGCTCTACGACGCCAACATATTCATTGACGACACCCCGGCGCAGTCGGTACTCGAGATGCGCGCCAAGGCGCGCAGGTGGAAGAACGAACTGGGGTTGAAGCTCGTAGTCATAGACTACCTCCAGCTCATGCGCGGCAGGCGCAATACCGACAACCGCGAGCAGGAGATATCCGAGATATCGAGGTCCTTGAAGGCGATGGCAAAGGAACTGCACCTGCCGGTCATCGCCCTCTCCCAGCTCTCACGCATGGCCGAGCGGCGGGAAGGCAACAGGCCGCAGTTGTCTGACTTAAGGGAGTCCGGCGCGATAGAGCAGGACGCGGACGTCGTCATGTTCGTATACAGGGAGTCGGTATACAAGCCCTGCGACTGCCCGAGGGACCTGTGCACCTGCGGCATGAGACGTAGCGCCGAGATAATCGTCGCAAAGCAGAGGAACGGCCCGACAGACACGGCGAAGCTCACGTTCCTCCACGAGTTCACCCGGTTCGAAGACCAGGCCCCTGCCGACCTCGACGTCCAGAGCGAGTGGGTGGAGTAGAAAATAGCGGGCTCAGGTTTAAAACCTGAGCCTTTTTGATTCGCGCCCCGAATAATACTTGTGGGACTATTTAGATTTTCCGCCAAGAGCCCTTTTGCGCGCTTCGCTTCTAATCCACCCCGGCGCGCTCGCCCCGGCCTTCCTTATGCTACGCCCACTATGGGGCCTGTGATTTTAAAGATAAAAGCATGCATTTATATGCGGGACTAACGAGTCCCGCATATTGAATATAGAATACGACCTCCCCCGGCCCCTCCTTGTGAAGGCGGGGAGCCAAAGACAATCTCCTCCCCTTTTTACAAGGGGAGGCTGGAAGGGGTCGCATTTAACATTAATTACCGGAGAATTTCAAAAAAACGCCTGAATCCATCCCTCATTATCCCCTTTCAAACTCCCCCCTTTTCTAATAAAATCTTCTAAGCGCAAAAAGAAAGAGGCCCCCTTGAAACGTCCGTTCGCAGAGGTCGCGGTCGAGCTCCCGTTAGAAGGCTCGTTTACCTATTCCATTCCCGCCGCGCTCGTTGGCGCGGTCCGTACAGGCGCGCGCGTCATCGTCCCGTTCGGCAAGAGGACCGTAACAGGCTATGTGCTCTCCACGACGGATGAGCCGCCCGAAGGCGTCAAGGGGATAAAGCCTTTGATCGACGCGCTCGACGAGAGGCCGATTTTTGGCGAGGCGCGCCTTAAGTTCTTCAGATGGCTCTCCTCCTACTACTTCTCCACGCTCGGAGAGGCGCTCTCGCTCATCCCGCCCGGAGGCGCGAACATAAGGAGCCAGCGGCACATCAACATAACCGACGCCGGCCGGAGCGCGCTTCCAGAGAAAACTGGGTTGGAAAAAGACATCCTGGAAGCCGCCGTAAAAAGCCCCTCGATTGTCGCCATCCAGAAAAAGCACAGGAACATGCCGGTCCTCTCCGCGATCGACCGGCTGAGGAAAGACGGGCTGATAGAAGAAGAAACGCTCCTTAAGGGCGGAGGGTCCGCCAAGACCGAGAGGTTCGTAAGGGCCCTGCGTCGCGCAGAGACGGATACGCTCAAGAGGTCGCCGATTCAGGCAAAGGCGTATTCGTATCTACTGGAGAACGGAGAGACGGCCGTCTCGGCGCTTAAACTCGCGCTCGGCCCGATCGACGACGGACTCCGGAGGCTCGTTGATAAGGGGCTCGTGGTGATTTCAGAGCGCGAGGTCGGGCGCGCCCCGCTCGACGCAATCACCCCGAGGGACGCAAACCATGCGCCTAACGAGGAACAGCAGAAGGCGATAGAGAGGATAAAGGAGGCCCTTGGGTCAGGGACCTTCTCCCCGTTCCTCCTCTACGGAGTAACAGGGAGCGGCAAGACGCTCGTGTATCTAAAGGCCCTCGAAGAGGCGCTCCGGTTGAATAAGCGGGCTATAATACTCGCGCCCGAGATAGCGCTCACGCCCTGGCCGGCGGCCTACCTCGCTTCCCTCTTCCCCGGAAGGGTCGCGCTCGCGCACAGCGGACTCTCCCCCGGAGAAAGGCTCGACGAATGGCGCCGCGTCTTAAGGGACGAGGTAGACATAGTCGTCGGAGCGCGCTCCGCGCTCTTTTCCCCTATAGACGGCCTCGGGCTCATAATAGTCGATGAGGAGCACGAGACATCGTACAAGCAGGAGGACGGGGTCAGGTATAACGCGCGGGACTCGGCCCTCATGCTCGGCAAATACCTCGGGGCTACCGTCGTCCTCGGGTCGGCGACACCGTCGGTCGAGACCTTCTACAACGCAAACAGCGGCAAGATTGAACTCCTCACCATGAAAAACAGGGTCGGGGAGAGCTCCCTGCCGCATGTGGAGACCCTGGACATGAGAGGGAAAAAAGAGAGCCTGTCTCCGAGGCTTAAGGCCCTCATGGAGGAGAACTCGGCAAAAAACAGCCAGACGCTCCTTTTCCTGAACAGGCGCGGCTTTTCAAATTCGCTCATCTGCAAGGACTGCGGCCAGGTATTCAGGTGCCTCAACTGCTCGGTCTCCCTTACCATGCACAAGCGGTCCCATGTGCTTAAGTGCCACTACTGCGACTTCTCCATTCCCATCCCTTCCATATGCCCGAATTGCTCAGGCATAAACCTGTCGACGACCGGCTCAGGCACGGAGAGGCTCGAAGAGGACGTGCGCGCGCTCTTCCCGAAGCTCACGATAGGCAGGATGGACAGCGACACGACTCAAAAGAAGGGCTCAATGAGGCGGATAATGGAGGCTATGGAGGACAAGAGCATAGACGTCCTCATAGGAACGCAGATGGTCTCAAAAGGCCACCACTTCCCCGGAATAACCCTCGCCGGGATAGTGGACGCCGACACGTCGTTGAACATCCCGGACTTCAGGTCCTCGGAGAGGACCTTCCAGCTCATAACCCAGGCGGCGGGCAGGGCAGGGCGCGGGGATGAGGCCGGGACTGTCGTTATCCAGACCCTGAACCCGGGCCACTACGCCTTTTTGAGCGCATTGAAACACGATTACAACGCGTTTTACGCCGAGGAAATAGAGCTACGGAGAGAGGCCCTCTACCCGCCGTTCGTCAGGCTTTGCAACATGAGGTTCGAAGGGGCGAAAGAGGCGTCCGTAATAGAAGCGGCAAACGACATGAAGCGGGCGGCAGAGGCGCTCCTTAAGGTGAAAAACGCAGGGGTCACGGTCCTCGGCCCGGCCCCGGCGCCTCTGGAAAAGCTCAAGGGCAGATACAGGTGGCAGATGCTTGTCAAATGCGCGGACGCGAAAAAACTCCACGCAATTGCGCTGACGCTCAGGGCATCGTTCAAAGCGAAGAAGAGGCCTGGCGTGGCCCTCACGATAGACATGGACCCGCTGAATACGCTATGAGGCAAGGCTATGCCTCGCCTAAATCGATATGAGCGCCTTGAACAACCTCGCCTAAAGTGCCTTCTCCCCTCCTTACCAAGGAGGGGCGAGGGAGGTCGTCTTGAAACCACCCCACCCGGCCTCCCCTTGTAAAGGGGAGAAAATTTACCCCTGCTCAAAAGGGCTTTTGGCAGAAGATTCTAAGAGCCCATACATGCGTATATTCGGGTTACGAAAAAAAACGGGCGCGGAATATTCCGCGCCCGTTTTAATTTCAAACCATATAGATCTCAGATCCTCGTCGACTCCTCGCTCTGCTCACGGAGGAAGGTTATAGGCTCCCTCACATCGAGCCCGCCGAAGTCCGATTCCATCGGCGGGAGGAGGCCGTATTGCGGCACTGCATCTTCTGCAGTGACAGCCGCCCTCCTTCCCCTCACCTTCTTGGCGACAAGGAAGTTTATGAATATGCCGAGGAGGACCATGTTATTGACGAAGAGGATGAGGAGTTGCCAGCCCTTGGCCTCGCGGAGCACAACCGCAGAGACAGAGAAGGCGAGCGTCAGGAGGCAGAGGACGAATACCGCTTTCCTGCTCCTTACCCCCACCCTTGTCAGTATATGGTGTATGTGGGTCTTGTCGGGATAGAAAGGGCTCTTGCCCTTCCTCATCCTTCCGACCATAACGCGGACGGTGTCGAATATGGGGAGCGAGAGTATCACGACCGGTATCATCGGCTCTGAAGGGAGCTTTGTCCTGAAGAGGGCTATGGCGCTTATGGCGAGCGCGAACCCGAGGAGGTTCGAACCCGAGTCCCCCATGAATATCGAGCCCTTCGGGTAATTGAAGACGAGGAATCCGGCGAGAGACCCTATGAGCGCGACAGCGACGTAGACGAAGGCGGCTGAACCGCTCAGATACGCGAAGAAGGCGATGGCACCGAGCATAATGACCGAAAGCCCGCCGGCGAGGCCGTTCAGCCCGTCTATCATATTAAGGGCGTTCACGACCCCAATGACGCAGAAGAAGGTAAACGGCACCGAGAGTACGCCGAGCCTTACGGGTCCGGCGCCGAAGAGGTCTCCGAGGTTGTCAAGGACTATACCGCCGTAGAAGACGGTAATGGAAGTGGCGATGACGGTCCCCGCCATCTTGTACTTCCAGTTGATGTTCTTGAGGTCGTCGATGAGTCCCACGGCGAATATTATGACCGCGCCCGCAAAGAGGCTCACCGCCTCCCTGCTCGGCCCAGCGAAGTAGACCGCCGCGGCGAACCCGGCAAGTATGCCGAGGCCGCCGAGCCTCGGAACCGGAGTGCGGTGGACCTTCCTCCTGTCAGGGAAGTCGAGGCCTATCGGCCTATTCCTGCAATAGGTCAAGACCAGTTTTATGGCCGCGATGGAGAGGCACGACGAGATAAGCGCTAAACCCAGGACGTTTGCAAACATCTACGGACACTCCATTCTAAAGGTGAGACGACCAGGGCGCTTGAGACTCAAAGGCACGCCCCTGCGAACGCACTCCAGAGGGCTCTTCTTTTGGCGAGCCTTTTTGAGCTGGGAACAATAAGGACGCTTGAGGTGGTCGTGAAAGAACGAATATTCAGCTCTGACGGATACTGTCGGGACTGTAATCTGATCGAGCGGTTAAACAGTTTAAATACGCCTTTTCCCTGAGGATAGAACACACCTGCATGAATATCTATACAGGATAGTGCACATTTTAATGTACATAATATAAAAGAACCGGCACGCTTTGTCAAATCCAAAGATTCCTTATTTTAAATTTTTAATTAACTGTGCTCAGGGTTGCCTTTACCTTGCTGTTATTTCTGTAACCCCCTTACTTCCGTATGGTTTCCTATATGTCCTTTCGGCTGAAATCGCCACTGACTTTAAAGAAAATTGATAGCGGCATGGACGACCTGCATCTTTATTGGGCGCAGGCGGCCCACATTCATACAATTTATAGGTCATATGCTTGCACATTTTATTTGTTATTCGGGCAGATACGGGGTCTCTGGAATTGACAACCGGTTTTCACGAGGCAAAGCTAAAATAGCTACTGTTCATGTGAATAGCCGGTAAAAAAAGGCGGGGAATAGCCTGCGGTCGTATATGGCGCGCGCATGGAGACCTCTGGCTCCACGGGAAAAAAGGCCCCTTAGCCTGGCCTTCGGCCTAAAAGCAAAAGCGGGGAGGGTCCACCCTCTCCGCTTTTGTCTCCGATAAGGCCGGCACCATCCATTAAAAACCCGCCCCTGAAATAGTATCCCGCCCTATTAAAGATTTGGCTTAAACTGGGGACCTGTTTGCGGTATAATTAAAAAGTGGCTGTGCAGAGACGGACAATCCCCTGGAGTGAGGGCGCAACGGCGATACCGTCATCCCGGCGAGTCGATACCCTTGTATCTCAATCGCCCCCTGCGCCCGTGGCAATGACAACAAAAACAATAGCCGGTTTGTCGGATGCTTCTTGATATATTGAAATACCCGGACCCGTTCCTCAAGACGAGGGCCGAGAAGGTCGCCAGTATCGACGACGCGGTAAAGGCCCTTGTGAATGACATGGTCGAGACGATGTACCATGCAAAGGGCATAGGTCTGGCCGCCACCCAGGTGGGGGTCGCAAAGAGGGTAGCCATCCTCGACGTGCCGTCTGACGAGGAAAGGAAGGAGCGCGGCAAGCACCTCCTGCCACTCATAAACCCGGAGATAATACTCTCCGAAGGGACCGTAGTCTACGAGGAGGGGTGCCTCTCAATCCCCGGCTTCACGGCCGACGTCACAAGGGCCTCGAAGATAGTCGTAAGGACGCTCGACCTCGAAGGAAGGGCGCGGGAGATAACGGCCGAGGGGCTCTTCGCCATAGCCGTTCAACACGAGATCGACCACCTCGACGGCATACTCTTCATCGACAGGCTCTCGCGCTTGAAGCGCGAGATGATGAAGAGGAAGATACGGAAATCCATCGAGGCCGAAGACAAGGCCCTTTAAGCCGTTGACACTACTTCAACGCTGTCTTTCGGGGCGCGGCGTAAGGCGCGGACCCCTCCGGAGGCGCCCCCGTTTTTCCTTGAAGACATGCCGGGACATATCACCTGAATGAGAAAGGCCGCAAAACTCGTCTTCATGGGGACCCCGCTCTTCGCCGTCCCTTCGTTAGAAGCGCTCATAAAGGCGGGCTACGAGGTTTCGGCCGTGGTGACGAGGCAGGACAAGCCCCGAGGCCGCGGACTCGTTGTCGTGGAGTCGCCCGTAAAGGAGGCGGCTCTAAGGAACAACATAGCCGTCATCGAGCCGCTCTCCATGCGCGATGAGGCGTTCAAGGAGGCTCTACTGTCGATAAGCCCCGACATCATAGCGGTCGTGGCGTACGGCAAGATCCTCCCGCCGTCCATACTTGAGCTCCCGCCGAAGGGTTGCATAAACCTCCACGCCTCTCTTCTGCCCAAGTACCGCGGGGCCGCGCCGATAAACTGGGCGATAATAAACGGCGAAAAGACGACGGGTGTCTCGACCATGCTCATGGACAAGGGCATGGATACCGGGCCGATATTGCTTAAGGAAGAGACGGCGATAGGCGAGGACGAGACCGCCGAGGGCCTCGGCAAAAGGCTCTCCGAAATAGGCTCCAGCCTCCTCGCCGAGACTATAAACAGGGTCCTTGAAAGATCCGTGACTCCGGCCCCGCAAGACGAGAGGGATGCGACCTGGGCGCCGATACTGAAAAAAGGAGACGGCAGGATCGACTGGAAAAAGGACGCGCGGCTCGTGAAGTGCCTTATAAGGGGGGTAGTCCCGTGGCCCGGCGCGCACACGCTCTGGAGGGACTCGCTCCTTAAGATCCACTCGGGGCTCGTAATCGACGCTGATACCGGAGAAGCCCCCGGCACCATAACCGGGCTTTCAAGGGACGGTATAGAGGCCGCCTGCGGCAAGGGGACTTTCGTAATAACCGGGCTTCAGCCTGAAAACCGCAAAAAAATCACCGCCGCCGAGTTCATACAGGGTTACAGGATAATAAAAGGAGAGCGTTTTTGTTAGACGGTTCCCAAAAATGGCAGGGCAGTTCCGAATCGATCGATTACAAGCCAGGGAGATTCGTATACCTCGCGCTCTTGGGCGTATCCACGCTCGCGGTCTCCGCGCTCGCCTTCTTCTTCTGGTACATACCGACGGTGGGCCTCCGGAACATACACCCGGCGCTCCCGTATATCCTCGGCGCGGCGCTCGTAACGGGGTCGGTCTTCGTCCTCGGCGGCACGGCCTTCATCACTAACGCCGCGATAAAGGGGCGGCTCCCCTTTTATTCGCACACATTAAGGTGGCTCCTCGTGAAGTTCTACCTCCCCTTAATGGTAATGGCCGGCGGGGTGCTCAAGATCCCCAAGATTAAGATAGAGCGGGCCTTCATAGACCTCAACAACCAGATGGTCAAGATGATGGGGAAGAAAGTCAGGCCTGAAAAGCTCCTGATACTCATGCCCCACTGCATACAGTTCGACAACTGCAGGATAAAGGTGACTCGGGACGTCAAGAACTGCGCCGGGTGCGGCAAGTGCGAGATAGGCGGGCTCCTCTCTTTAAGCGATGAATGCGGGGTAAGCCTCTTCATCTCCACCGGCGGGACTGTCGCAAGAAGAAAGCTCTACGAGGACAGGCCCGACGCCGTGATAGCCGTCGCCTGCGAGAGGGACCTGACGAGCGGCCTCCAGGACTCGTACCCGCTCCCGGTCCTCGCCATAGTGAACAAGCGGCCGCGGGGCTACTGCATGGAGACCGGGGTCGCGATCGAGGAGATTAGGCAGGCGATAAGGGACCTTGTGGGTTGACACCAGGGGCCGCCTGACCTATATTAAAAATGCGCTCTTCCGCGGTATTGCCGTAATGGAATCGACAGGACGCGGCCTGTGAAAAAGGCAGTAATCGCTTACATTCAAACGAACCATCTTAGCCGGAGGATATGAAATGAACTACTTTAAAACAGCCGTGCTCCTTGCGGTACTGACCGCGTTCCTGCTCTTCGTCGGCGGCGCGCTCGGCGGCAGGCAGGGGGCCGTAATGGCGCTCGTACTCGCCGGTGTAATGAACTTCGGCACATACTGGTTCAGCGATAAAATAGTGCTCGCCATGTACAGGGCGAAGCCAGTGGAGGAAGGCGACGCCCCGGGGCTCTTTGCCACGGTCCGGGACCTTGCGATGAAGGCGAACATGCCCATGCCGAAGGTCTACATGATGGAAAACGAGACCCCGAACGCATTCGCCACAGGCAGGAACCCGTCTCACGCGGCCGTGGCCGTGACCACGGGCATAATGAAGCTTTTGAACAAGGAAGAGCTCCAGGGCGTAATGGCCCATGAGCTCTCCCACATAAGGAACAGGGACATACTCATCGGGACGATAGCCGCTACTATCGCGGGCGCC
>JACREU010000002.1 GCA_016212705.1 Deltaproteobacteria bacterium | reverse complement strand
GGCGAAGGCTCCTCGAAGGGAGAGACCTTGCCGCGGTCTGATCGGTTATGACGAAGATACTCCTTATGAACATACCCGCCGGGCCGTTCCCGTCGGATTATCCGCCTGTCGCGATATCAAGGGTCATGGAGGGGATAGACCGGTCACTCGGGTGCGAGGTGACTTTTTTGAACCTCGACCTGTACAGGCGATCCTTTGATTACATCAGGGAGGGCATCGAGCGTTTTGGACCCGACATCATCGGCATAAGCGCGATGCTCACGCCGTCGTACGCGTATCTCAAAAGGCTCTCGAACTTCATAGGCGAGAGCTTCCCCTCTGTAGTACAGGTGCTCGGCGGCCAGATGAACGTCATTTCGAACATAATACTTAAGAAGACGCGCGTCAACTTTTGCGTCATCGGCGAATCCGAGCCCGCGTTCAGCAGTCTCATTGGTAAACTCATGGAGACGGGCTTCGATATCAAGGACACCTCGCCATTCGTTGACATAAAGGGGCTTGTCTTCCTCCGCGACAGCAAGCCCTTTTTTACAGGGTACGGACCCGAGGACTCGGGCGCGGGGACGAGACAGTTCAATTACAGGCTCATCTCGCGTTTCTCTGCCATCGATAACTACATCCACAGGGTCGACGGCCAGTACTTCAAGGTAAGGCTCGCGAACAGCGATATCAGAGGGCTCTGGAGCCTCTTCAAGCCTGAAAATCTGGATAAAAACCTTGCGACCGCCTTTACGAGCAAGGGTTGCGTAAACAGGTGCACCTTCTGCCACAGGTTCACTAAGGGGTATAAGGTCCTCGAGGGAGATGGCGTAATAGAGTACATCGAAGCGCTGAAGGCTGACCACAATGTGGGCCTTCTGCTCTTTTCCGAAGAGAACTTCGGCAACCACAGGAAGGCGACCGCAAGGCTCGTCGAGTACCTGAAAGCCTCAGGGCTCAACTGGGCGGCTCCTGCGGTGCGGGTCAAGTCGGTGAACGAGGAAATATTGAAGTCATGGAAGGAGGCCGGGTGCGTACACGTCAACTTCGGCATCGAGTCCCTCTCGCAGAAGATACTCGATGTGATGGAAAAGAACTCGACGGTCGAGGAGAACCTTGAGGCGATACGCCTATGCTTCAAGCACAGGCTTTTTACGGTGATAGGGCTCGTCATAGGGATGCCTGGAGAGAGTGAGGAGACGATAGAGGAGACGATCAAAAACCTCTCTTCGGTTGTGCCCGACGACATCGACTTTCCGTTTGAGGTCTATGTGAACTTCGTCCAGGCCATCCCCGGCACCCCGGTCTACGAGTACGCGAGGAAGATGGGGTTTATAGGCAACACGATAGACGAAGAGGAGAGGTATATCGAAAGCCTCCACGACGTCGACGCGAACGAACTAAGCCATTATCTCAACTTCACCGATTATGAAAAAGAGGAGCTCGCCTACTGGAAGTATTATATTTCGATGGAGCTGATAACCGCGTACATCAGGAAGAACGGATACCTGAAGGTCTTAAGAAAGAAGCGGACGCGGCCTTACAGGATAGGGCTCGCGTATTCGGTACTGCCAAAGTTTATCAGAAAGTCAGCCCTTAAGTACGCGCTCCTTGTAAGACACTTCGGGGTCAAGGGGCTCGGAAGTACGATCATAAGGAAGATGCGTAAATGGCTGTCCAACGAAGGCGGCAGGTTTGTGAAAGTAAACAAGTCGCTACGAAAGGTCAACTCTGAGATGGCGATAGATACGCGCGAGGACGACCTCTCAACCGCGATACTGCGCGAGAGCCGCTGAGACTTAGGGGCGGCAGACGCGGATTAAACAGCCGCCGGCGTTATGGCGAAAAACCGCTTGAACCATCGGCATGATATGGGCGCTAAAAAATACGTAATACTCTCGACGATGAGGGACGATTTTTCCAACGACCTCGGCTTCGGCTACATAAGGGAGTTTGTTCGAGGCGGCGCCGAGTTCCTGGACTACGACGACCTGTATATGGCTCTCGGGAAGGGTGGCCTGGAGGATTATCTGTTGAAGAGGGTCGATTCCATTGGGGCTGAGGTCGTTGTATTCCAGTCGTCGCCGAGCGACTTTCACTTTAGCCTCGGTTTCCTTGAAAGGCTCCGCAAAAAGGCCTTCATGGTCATGACCGCCGGCGACTGCGACCATTACTTCGACATCAGGGATATATATTATGCCCAGTGCTTCGACCTTGTCGTTGTCTATGATTCGCTTTCGCGGTTCAGGTTCCGGCAGTACGGGATAGACGCGGTCTCGTTCTTCAGTTCCTTCGACGCCTCGAAATATTTCAGGGTCGATACCACGAGAAAAGACATCGACGTATCGTTCGTCGGAGACTTCAACGGCAAGCTTGAGAGACAGGAGTACATCGAGTACGCGGCTAAAAACGGCATAATGGTCGAGACCTTCGGGACAGGGTCGACAAACGGGCCTCTGCCGCTCGTAAGGATGGTTGAGGTATTCAACAGGACGAAGGTCAACCTGAACTTTACCAGCATATCCCGGAGGAACGCCCTCAGACGAGAGCCATCGATAAACTCAAGGCTCCGCCAGGTGAAGGGGAGGATATCCGAGATAGCCCTCTCCGGCGGTTTCGTCCTTACGGAATATGTGCCTGGAATAGAGGAGGCCTACGAGCCTGGAAAAGAGGTAGAGGTTTTCGATTCAAGGGACGAGCTCGTTGAAAAGATAAGATACTATCTCGCGCACGATGCCGAGAGGGGAGCGATAGCCGAGGCCGGGCACGAAAGGGCGGTCAGGGACTACGACGTGATGACCGCGATACCAAGGCTCGTCGCCCTTATAGATGAAGGGAGGCGCGGCAGACGCCGTCGTTTCTCTCCTGTTTGCGTAGACAGCCACTTCGAGAGGTACTACGCCACTTTCAGGGTGAGGATGCTCGCGAGGTTTGTCGCGCTCGGCAGATGGCGTTACGCGCTCGAAGAGATTGAGACCATACTGAAAACCGGCAGGATCGACGCGAGAAAGGCCGTCGGCTTTTTCGTCTTTTCGGTCTTCCCTAACCTCAAGTCCATATACCTGAGTCTCCGAAATGCCAACAGATATTAAAAAGGACTCCAAGCTCAAGTCCGGGGTTAACCTCATCGTTATCCAGCTCGGGCTCTACGCCTTGCCGCTTGTGACTATCCCCTATACGGTTAAGACCGTGGGCATAGAAAACTATGGCAAATACGCTTTTTTCCAGGCCGTAGCCGGGTTGCTCTCGGTAGTGGCGGGCTACGGGTTCGTTCAGACAGGGGTCCGGGACATATCCATGAGCGAGGACCTTAAATGCCTTAACTCGGAATATTCGGCGATAATGTTTTCCAAGCTTATGGCGCTCGCGTTCTCCGTCATTATTGCGCTCCCTCTTCTATTTTTAATGAGGTTCTCATCCGAGCCTGAGTTGTTTATGTATTCGCTTTTGACGCTCGTCGCCGTGTTCCTGGACACGTCGTTCGTATATCAGGGCATAGAGAAACTCAAGGACTTCGTGCACATGAGCCTTGCCGGGAACATTGTGGTCGTTCTCCTCCTCTTTGCCCTTGTAAGGGACGAGAGCGGGTACAGGCTTTTGCCGCTCGTCTTCACCCTCCCGCGGGTCATGGCGTACCTCGCGTCGATAGCGCTTCTGCGCGCGCGGTTCAACATCTCGCTCTCCCTGCCGGATTTTAAGACTGTGCTGAAAAAGATGCGGGTAAACTTCAACTTTTTCGTCTCGAACATATTCATAATCCTGTATACGAGGGCTACCGCCGTATTCCTCGGGGTATTCGCCGGTGACGCGGCGGTGGGTTATTACTCGCTCGCCGACCAGCTGACTTACGCTTATTCCAACATACAGGGGAAGGTATCGACTGTATACCAGCCGCAGACGATGCAGGCCTTTTCAGATTCCATCTCGAAGGGGAGGGAGGCCGCCAGGGAATCAATCTTCGCGGTATCGATAATGGCGCTCTCCGGGTTTCTTTTTACGCAGTTCTTCACGGAGGAGATATTGACGGCCTTCTTCTCAACAGAGGCGCTCCCCGCTGTCCTGCCTTTACGGTTGCTGTCGCTTAACTTCATAACGATACACATAAGCTCGATACTCGGGATGCAGGTGCTCCTCGCCATGTACAGGGACAGGGAGATTTTGAGGCCATCAGTCTACGCGGCCCTCCTTAACGCCACATTAGGGTGCGCGGCCATATATTTATGGGGAGCAACGGGCGCCGCGGCATCCGTTGCGGCGATTGAGTGCCTTATATTGGTCTATTTCATTAAAAAGGTAAGGGACTGCGGGGTCGAGCTTCTTGATAAAAGGTTAGTCGCGAGGGTCTTTGCGTTCGTCCTCCCGCTCCTGGGGGCCCTTTCTGTATTGAGGTTATCGTATTCGGCAACAGGCTTTAGCCCTTATGTAAAGCTCCCTGTAACCGTAGCGGCATACGGCGCGGCTGTCCTCGGTACTCTCGTCATCCTCGGGATGATAGACGTGAAGGGAAGGAGGCTCCATGTGGAGCGTGTGATTGTAAAATGAAGCCGGCCGGACGCATACTCGTCCTTAACGTCCACAAGAAGGACGCCGCGACCATGAACGACTTCGCGGACCAGAACGCGCGCCTCCTTATCGAGGGCTTTGGGGGAGGCAGGGTATTCCATTTCTCCGACTCGGTCGCAGAGACAGGCATAAGGCCGACTGAAAGAGAGATAATGAGGATTGTCAGGGACGAGTCCGTCGATACCGTCTTCTTCGCGCCTAACGGCGACAGCTATGAGTTATCGATCGAGTTTTTCAGGGACTTGCGGGAACGGACCGGCGCAAGGCTTGTCCTCTGGGCGCTCGACGATGAAATGATATTCGACGTCCTCTCGAAATACTACGCGCAGGTCTTTGACGCGGCGATTACAACCGATTACTACGCATGCTTCGCCTATCGAAAGCTCGGCGTCCCTTCCATGTATTACTTCTCAAGCTATCTAAAGAAAGACTTTCATCCAGTTGATATTAAAAAGGATATTGACGTAAGTTTCGTAGGCGACTGTGCCAAGGGCGGCAGGGCCGACTGCATCGAATATCTGAGGCGAAACGGTATCTCGGTCGAGACCTTCGGGGACGGCTCTGAGAACGGGTTTTTGAAAAAGGAGGATATTCCGTCCATCTTTTCACGCTCGAAGATAAACCTGAACTTCACTAAGGTTGATTCCGCGGGACCCCTTGCGTGGTTCCTTAACGAAAACGCGCTGACAAATATCGTAAGGCAGAACAAGGGGCGTCCGATGGAAATCGCCCTTACAAGGTCTTTTTGCCTGAGCGAGCACTCCCCGTCTCTTGGCGAGACCTTTGTCCCTGGAAAGGAGATAGACGTATTTCATGACGAAAGGTCGCTCCTTGAAAGGGTCAGGCACTACCTCGCAAACGATTCTCTCAGGACCCGAATAGCCGAGGCCGCGTTCAACAAGGCCTTAAGGTTTGAGGCAGAGGCCTATTTTCCAGGGCTTGTCGAAGGACTTCTGAGCCTGCTCGACAGCTCTTCCCACCCGCAGAGGGACGCTGTGATACACAGGGACGCCGTATTCAAGAAGAACCACGTCATAAGGCTCGTGATACTCATGCTCTTTCAGCTCTCTAAGCTTAAATTGGCCCCGGCCTTCGGGTCGTTCTCCAATATGTTCCGATACGGTCCGGCCGTCTTCCTTTCGGCCTTCTTGCGGGGCTTCTCTATAGGTTGTAGCAAGGCGCTCAATAAAAGGAGGAGAAAAGATGCCAAAGACGAGGCTCAAAGTCCTCTGCATAGTCTCGATAATGCCCCCTTACCAGGGCGGGGCCGCAGTGGACTACGGCATAATACTTGAGCGTCTCGGGGCGGGTTTCAACAGGGATTTTGATATCAGGGTACTGACCGAGCGCGGGTGCTCCAAAGAGGCGGAAGGGGTCTCCTATGACGACAGCCTCTTGAGCTATGACTCGGCCCCGATTAAAAGGCGGGCACATCAGGCGGTCAACTATCTGAAGATATTGAGAGAGATACTGTTTTCAGGGTCGGACGTCGTCCACATTCACGCGAGGTACGTATACGGCAGGTACATAGGTCGGCTCATCTGGCTCGCGTTGCTCTTGTCTCCCTCAAAGGTCGTCATCGACATAAGGGACAGGTTCTACGGGAACTTCGGCTTCGGACACAACTTCATATTCTGCTCGGATGATTTAAGGGAGTTTTACGGTTGGATAGAAAACGCCATAGTTATTCAGGTGCCGCTTGCGTTGAAACCCTTAAGGTCCGCGGTCGAGCCAGGGCGCAAGCTTGCGTACTTCGGGACGATCGCGGCGAACAAAGGCGTATTGGAATTGCTTGACGCTTATGCGGCGTACCGGAAGGGCTCGGAGAACCCGCTCGAACTCGACTTCTACGGGTTCAACGCGATGGGCGCGGTCTTCACGGAGAGGGTCTCTAATATCGAAGGCGCCGCGTATCAGGGATACGTGCCGCCCGGGGACGTGCCGGACCGGATACGCGAATACAAGGCCGTCGTGCTCCCCTCGGCCTCCGAAGGCATGCCGCGGGTTTGCCTTGAGGCGCTCTACGCCCGCCGTATGGTCATCTGCCACGAGTCTGTGAGGGGGTCGATCGCGTGCATACCCGAGGAGTTTACATTCAGCGACGCGGTCAAGGACCTGCCGGGGCTTTTTGCGAGAGCGGAGCTTCCGCGGGGAGAGGTCTTATACGAATACGATTTTAAAAGGCACGACCCTCGCGCCATATGCGGGGAGCTGGCCGATCTCTACAGGTGGATAGCGCCAGGGTGCAAAAGGAAAGCGGCAACTACTTAAAACGAGGCGGTTTTTTTCGCTTAAAAGGAGGCCAGGATGCTGATTTCCATTGTGCTGTCATTCAGGAACGAGGAGGCTAACATCCCGGAGCTCGTAAGGAGACTGCATAAGTCCCTTAAGACGACCGGGTGCGGTTACGAATTCATATTCGTCAACGACGCCTCGACGGACGGCTCGCTGAGGCTCCTCACGGAACTCATGAAAAACGACGTTGCGATAAAGATAATCAACATGTCGAGGAGGTTCGGCTCGACCCCGTGCGTCTTCGCCGGGATGAGGCTTGCCAAGGGTGACGCGGTCATCTATATGGACACCGACCTCCAGGACCCGCCGGAGCTCATACCCGAGATCGTCTCCAAATGGAAGGAGGGGGCCGACGTAGTCTACACCACAAGGGTCGCGAGGGACGGGGAGAACCCCCTGAAGATGTGGATAACGAAGAAGGCGTACAGGGTGTTGAGGCTCTTCTCCGAAATAGACCTCCCTGTCGATTCAGGGGATTTCAAGTTGCTCGACAGGCGGGTGGTGAAGGAGGTCCTCAAACTCAAGGAAAAGGACGCCTTCATGCGCGGGCTCGTCTCATGGGTCGGTTTCAGGCAGGTCCAGGTATTCTATTCGAGGGAAAAGAGGTTCGCCGGCGACACACACTACCCGATCTTCGGGCTCGGCCCGATAAGCGCGTTCACCTCAGGGCTCACGTCTTTCTCTCTCGCGCCGTTGAGCCTGTCGCTCATCATAGGCTTCCTCGTATCAGTCGGCGCGTTCATGTATCTTGTGGCGATCATCGTAATGAAGTTCCTGGGCATGAACCTCCCGGGCTGGTCTGCGATAATGGCCACCATGCTCTTCCTCGGCGGCACACAGCTCTTTACCGTCGGCATACTCGGCATCTATATAGGGCGCATCTACAACGAGAACAAAAAAAGGCCCAATTACATAATAGAGAGCACGTCAGGGTTTGAACGGGCCAAAGACGCGGACCTGACAGACGACGTGAGACTGCGTCTCTATCGCTGAAAACAGGTGGGCAGGTGGGTGGGCAGGTGGGGTGGGGTGGGGTGGCATAGCGGGGAGCGGCATACCTTGTTTAATGGGTGTGGGGGCGGGTGGGCGCATGTGGGCGGCAATGAATCAACGCGGGAGGAGAAGTCCATGAGCGACCCGATAGATAAAGCACTGGCGAACGACAAGAGGGGGTGGGAGGGAACCTCGGAGCGCTCTCTCTCATTCACGGAAGGCCGGCCGTTTTCTACCTCTGCCGCCATTTATCTCGTCTTAGCGGCGCCGTTCCTGTTCCAGCTCCCGATGCACGAGGAGGTAATACACATCAGGGACACCGCGAGCTGGGGAAGGGCGCTCGCCTATTATTGCCACCCGCCGCTCTACGCGCTAATGGGGAAAGCCGCGCGGACCCTGTTGGGAGACAGTTTTCACTCGCTCTATTTTCTGGGGGCCGCTTCCGCGGTCTTGAGCCTCTTTCTCCTCTGGAGGATCATGAAGGCGATTGATATAGGCGGGGTCGCGCCTTTTGCGCTCGCCTTTATCGCCATTATGCCGCCCTTTGTCCACGGCTCGCTCCTCCTTGAGATGGAGCCGGTTGTGCTGACCCCGCTTATCCTCATCGCGCTCCTCTACTATATCAAGGGCCGCCCCATCGGAGAATCATCAACGGCCTTTTACCTCAAGGCCGGTTTCCTTGTTGGTCTTGCCATGTGGGCAAAATATTTTTTTACGCCGTTCCTCCTCGTTTTCTCAACGCTTGTCTATGAGGCGACCACAGGCGTCGGCATCAGGAGGGCCATAAGGAACTCGGCCCTCATCCTCTCGTCTGCCCTTGTCACGTTCGTTCCGTTTTACCTCGCATACGCGTACTTTTTCATAGACGGCCCCAACTCCTTCGAATTCATCGCCTTCAATAAAACTCAGGAGGGCGCGCCGCTATTTGCCTCAGGCGTGGCGTTCTTCTCGCCGCTTACGAAGATAATGGCGATGACGTTCTGGTTGAGTCCGTTTTTCATAGCGCTATTCCTAACTGCCGCTGTCAGTGTCGTTAAGGAATGGAGGCGCGGCGGCGTAGAAAATCTCCTCCTGATCCTCATAACTTCGATATTCTTTTTTTATTTATTCCTGCACCCGTACCCCTTCGGAGAGCTTAAATATTTTTACCCGTTATACCCGTTATCGGCCCTCTTTGTTTTTACCTCCCTCAGGCGCGAATTAATTGAGATGCGCTTCGCTCCTGCGTTGCTTGTGGTTGCCGTCTTTGCCGGCATCTTTTATGTGATTGCAGGCGACCCCATGTATGAGACGCTTCTGCGCTACAGGGTCCGCGATTATACGGGGCTCGCCTCTTATCTCCTCGTCTACACGGCGATGAACGCGGCGGTCTTTGCAATGGCGCGTCTTTTTTGCAGATGGCGCGCAGGAACGACGGTTCGAAGTACGCTTGTCGCGCTCTCCATCGCATCCTTCATCTCTCTCTTTGCGTCACAGGCGACAGGTCAGTACCAGACAAGGGTCCAGTACGGAGAGACCGGCGCAAAAGAGACGATAGGGTTTGTAAGGGCGGCAATCCCGTCCTGGAGCGCGGTAGTCATCCCCGGCGACATAATGTACTACACAGGGATGGAATTCAGTAAGGCAGGGTCCCTGACGGCCCTTTCCGGCGACCTGAACAATTGGGACTGGATAATCGAGAGAAGGGTCAATTTTGCGAGGCTCGCGCCTGATCAGATGCGGAAGATCGACCTGGCCTTCGAACCTGTGATGGAACTTGGCTCTTATCAGATATACAGAAAGAGGTAAGGCGGCAGGCGTTTTTTTTTGACGAGTCCGGCATCGAGGGAGTGGAAGTGGTGAAGGGGACAAGAGAGGCAAACAGGCAGGCGACAGTAGCGCTTGCAGACAGCGTGGCGGGCCGCTTCCAAGGCACGCTGTTTTATCCCTTGACGCGCGCGGGCCGCGCAAACCCCAGGTTCGCTCTTACCATGGCCTTCATAGCCTCAGCTTTCGTTATGTCGAACGACAATGCGCTGAAGTTGGGCTCGATAAGCGCCTCATCCCTCACTGCCGTTGCCATGCTCGCGGTATCCATCGTCGAAGTACTCGCAAAAGGCTCGTTCGATCCCAAACCACACCCGTTGCAGGCGCCTTTGTTTCTCATATTCATATGGGCGTCCATCTCCCTAATGCTATCGAGCCTCATCCCAGGGAAGGCCTTTCCTGCGGAGAGCTACGCACTGCCCTGGGCCGTCGGCATCAACTCCCCGGGGTACAGGGGGCTTTCGTTCCTTATAAGGCTCTTCCTTTCGCTATTCGCAATCGACTTCGTCATATCGGCCCTGAGCGGCAGAAAGAGGATCGCTACCGCCATCAACTTCGCCATACAGCTCCATACAGCGGCCGTCTGCTTCGGGCTCCTGCAGTTCATCTTATACGCGGCCGCGGGCGTAAGGCTCGGGAGCGTGATCACATTCCCTTTTTTGAGGATTGGAGGATACGTCGGAGAGCCGCAGACCTACGGGCTACTGCTCGTTACGATGACATTCCCCGTTATCGGAGCGACACGGTACGGCTACGAGGGTTGCCGATACTCCAAACGGACGCTAAAGCTCATACTCTCGCTTACGGCCATCGCGCTCGCCCTCACTTTTTCGGTATCGATGATATTGAGCGTTCTTTCAGTCCTTCTGATATTCAGAAAAGGAGTCAAGGGGAGGGCGCTCGCGGGGGCCGCTCTTTTCATAGGCGTCATCATATACTCGTTCCATGAGTTCGTAAGCTCGGCGATAACCGGCAAGCTGATAAGCGAAGCGCTTACCATTAACAGCAGGACCCTTACCTGGAAGATAGGCATGGAGATGATAGCGGACAACCTGTTTACAGGTGTTGGTATAGGTCAATCGCCTCTTCTCACAAAGGCCGTGTCCGGGTCCATAAACTTAAACTTCGGTTCGCTTGACTTCGAGGCCTTCAGGGTGGCGATACTAAACTCGTACATCGAGTGGACCGCCGAGACAGGCGTCATAGGGCTCGCGCTCCTCGTCTTCACCGGATTACGAATCCATTCTCTCGGAAAGGGGATCGCCTCGAACGAGTTGGATTTCATCAGGTTCTCATTCGGCGGATCGCTCGTTGCGCTCGCGATTTCGGCCAATTCCTATGGGTCTATATTCTACATCGGATGCTTCAATCTTCTCATAGCCATGTATGTTGCTGGCATGATGGCCTTCAAAAATGGCAAATCTTAGTTTAATATTTTACTTTACATTTTAATAAAAGATGCTATAATCGACTTAATTGAAATTCAATGTTAAGCCGGGTGGGTCTCTAAACGCCCCCGGCGTTCCATCATCCTGAAACTCCCCGACTCACACCTTCGATCTTCATCTGAGCCTTAAAGCCAATCACCTGGAAAACTCAACTTTGTCCCCTGGGACAGACGTCTGTTTTTTTTGCACAGCCGTCTCACCCGTCCATTGGCGTTAATCAAAGCCGTAACCGGGGGCGCATTGCATAGATACTCGTTTATCTCAAGATCGATCGCGCTGTCGCTCGGCTCATACGCGCAGGCCCTCCTGCTGAGGGCATACGAACGGCTCATGCCGGTCGCCGCAGTGAACGGCGATCTCCTTATCGTACAGCTCGGAGCGATAGGCGATTTTGTGCTCACCATTCACCTCATAGACGCCCTCAGAAAAAAGCACGGCGACTCCATACGCATCTCGGTCCTCATCGATTCGATAAACTCAAACCTCGCCCGAACTTGCGAGGGGATAGAGAAGACATACGTCTACGACTCCGAAAAATACTCCAGGTCTCAAAAAAGAACGGCTTTCCCGGCAAGGGCGCTTTCCGGCCACGGATTCAATTGCGCGCTCTGGCTGCGCGGCGACGGACGGACATTCAGGTGGCTTGTCGGCAATAGGGTGCCTTTAAGGAGTGTAGCCGCATTCCCGAACCCCATGAGGTCTTCATGGCTCTCGCTGATGAGGGGAGGGCTCGATGGGGAGACCGGGCCGCGTATAAATAAAAAAGTTAGTTGCCAGCACTTCGTCGACTCCATCATGGCGGTCGGTGGGATAAAGCATCACGAAAAAGAAAGAGGGGCGCGCGAATCGGAAGGGGCCGCCAGGTCAGTGGATGAAGAGGCGGACGAGAGGATATTCATCCATATCGGCTCAGGAGGGGAACTCCGGAGATGGCCAGAGGAGAGGTTCTCGGAAGTATCCGAAAGGCTCCTTGAACTCGATGGAAAGCTCGACATTACCCTTATCGGGGCAAAGTCGGATTACGAAAGGGCGGGAAGGGTCATGGCGCGTATAAAACACCCGTCAGGGCGCGTGGTGAACGGCTGCGGGGCCTTCGAGATAGCCGGACTGAAGGCGGTCTTTGAGAAAGGCTCGCTTTTCATAGGTCTCGACAGCGGCCCCATGCACATAGCGGCCTCCGCAGGCATCCCTGTGGTGGCGCTCATGGGGCCGCAGTCGCCTGAGGTCTTCGGGCCGAGGTCAGCCGGCCGCGAAAGGGTCGTATACAAGGCATATCCATGCTCCCCGTGCTGGCAATTCGGATGCGTGCACAATAAGGGAGGGGGCGCAGGCAGGTGCATATCCGACATAACCGCTGAAGAGGTCTTTATGGAGGCGAAGTCGCTACTCAAGGGAGGGACGTCGATTGAAGAGGGTACTGCTCCTTTATAACGTCTATTCGGACGAGCTTGGGTCGAGCAGGCCGCCGCTCGGCACCGGCTATCTCGCGGAGGCGCTGGCTGATGAGGGCATCGATTACGATGTGATCGACATGAAGCTCGGCTACTCGGAAGACGATGTTATCGAGAGGGTAAGGAAAGGCGGCTACGACTGCGTCGGGACAACCGTATACACCGTGGGGCACAAGAGGTTCTTCGGCCTCCTCGGCGCGATCAAGGACGCGTGCCCAGGTGTCGCGACTATTGCTGGCGGCCCTCATGTGACGATACTCGGCAGGAAGATACTTGAAGAATATCCGAAGGTCGATATCGCGTTTACCGGAGAGGCTGAGCGCTCGCTCGTCCGTTACCTCAAGGGCGAGGAGCCGTCCTCCATACCCGGCGTCGTGTACAGGGACGGGGCTAAGGGCGTATGCGCGAATCCCTTAGAGAGGCCCGGCGACCTCGACGCCATAGGCTGGCCGAGGTATGAAAAATTCGAGCTTGATAAGTACGCCAACGAGATGGGCGTAATCACGTCCCGCGGGTGCCCGTACTCGTGCATATTCTGCTCGGTCGGGCTCACGCTCGGAAAAGAGATAAGGACGAGGTCGATAGAGGGCATAGGCTCCGAGCTCGAATTCTGGTACGCGAAAGGCACGCGCATATTCAACTTCCTCGACGACAACTTCACCTTCTATAGAGAGCGGGTATTCGCCCTCTGCGACGAGATAGAGAAGCGGGGGCTCAAGGGTCTCACCTTGAGGGCATCTAACGGCATAAGGGCCGATAAGATCGAGCGGGAGATGCTTGTGCGCATGAAAGAGGCCGGCTTCAAGAGCTTCGGCATAGGCGTTGAGGCCGGTAACGACAAGGTCCTTAAGACCCTCAAAAAAGGCGAGACGATGGCCGAGATAGAGTCGGCGATAAAGTTAAGCTGTGAGCTCGGGTTCGAGGTCTCGCTCTTTTTCGTATACGGCACTCCTGGGGAGACGGTCGAAGACATAGAAGACTCAATAAAAATAGCGCGGAAGTACCCGGTATTCAAGGCCGATTTTTACAACCTGATGCCCTTTCCGGGGACCGCGCTCTGGGACTGGGTTGAGGGAAAAAAAGCCTGGACCGCCGACCCGCTCGAACTCCTTAACAGCATGGACAAGAACTTGCGGTTCTCTAAAAAAACAGGCAAACCTTTCTTTACTACCCCCGAGCTATCCATTGAGGAGAGGGAGGCGCTAGCGAAAAGGCTCCGAGACGTTACACTGAATATCCAGAAAAAAGGGATAGAGAGGGTCTTCGAGAGGTACGGCCCATTTAAGTACCCGCTCTCGTATATCGGCTCCACGATGGCCTTCCAGAGGCTCTTCTTCAACAACAATGCCTTGAGGAAATTATCCGACAGGGTACGTTTCAGGGGAGGGACACGATGAAGGTGCTTTTCCTTAATCCGCCGTTCCTGCCGAGGTACTCAAGGTTCTCTCGCTCTCCTGCCGTTACGAAGAGCGGGACGATCTATTATCCGATATGGCACGCCTATGCCGCCGGGTTGCTTGAGGACAGAGGGCATACGGTTATGATCATCGACGCACCTGCCGAAGGGCTCACAAGGGGCGAGACATTGAAGGCGGTAAACGGCTTTTCCCCGGAGATAGTCGTCGTCTACACCGGTACGCCGAGCATCTATAACGACTGCTCTGTCGCCGGAGAGATAAAAGACCTCCTGCCGTCGAGCTTTGTCGTGTTGACAGGCCCTCACGTCTCGGCGCTGCCGGAGGAATCCCTCGCCCTCGACAGGCGCGTTGACGCCGTCGCAAGGGGCGAGTACGACTTGACCATAGCCGAGCTTGCCGAAAGGCTCATGGAAAAGGGCGGCCTTGAGGCCGTCAGCGGCCTCACATACAGGGACGGAGAAACGATAATCTCAGGCCCGGATCGGGCCTTTATCGAAGACCTCGACTCCCTGCCGTTCGTATCAAAGGTCTACAAAAAACACCTGAACATAAGGAACTACTTCTACGCCCACTGCAGGTATCCGGTCGTGTCCATCTTTACTTCCAGGGGGTGCAACGCGCGGTGCTCGTACTGCGTATACCCGGAAAAGATGTTCGGGAGGAGGCAGAGGCAGAGGACCCCTGAGAACATAGTCTCCGAGTTTGAGTATATAGAACGAGAGCTCCCTGAGGTGAGGGAGGTCCTGATCGACGACGACACGTTCTCGTTCAATGAAAAGCATACGGTAGAGTTCTCAGAGCTGATGTTAAAAAGGCGCGTAAAGGTCCCCTGGACCGTCGAGTGCCGCGCCAATCTGAGTCTTGATACGATGCGGGCGATGAAGCGGGCCGGTTGCAGGCTCATCGTAGTCGGTTTCGAGTCCGCGGACGACGGGATATTAAAGAACATAAAAAAAGGGCTGACAATTGAGCGCATGAGGACCTTTGTCAAGGACGCGAGAAAGGCGGGCGTTATGCTCCATTCCTGCTTCATGGCCGGGAACCCCGGGGAGACGAAAGACACGCTTCTTAAGTCGCTTGCGTTCGCGAGAGAAATAAACGCCGATACCTGCCAGTTCTTTCCTTTGATGGTTTATCCGGGTACAGAGACTTACGAGTGGGCGAGGAGGAACGGCTACCTTGAGACGACGGACTTCAGCAAGTGGCTCACTTCCGAAGGCCTCCACAACTGTGTGGTTTCCACACCAGCGCTCTCGTCAGAAGATTTGGTCAGGTTCTGCGGACGCGCCCGCAGGGAATACTACCTGGGGCCCAGATACCTTGCGCGTAAACTCCTCCGGGTCTTAAGGTCGCCTGAGGAGATGAAAAAGACCGTCAAATCCGCCCGCGTATTCGCAAAATACCTTTTGAGGGAGGGCTAAGGGATATGCTTGAGGTCGTTTTCTGGGCGGGGCTCGCGACGATAGCGTATACATACGCGGTCTACCCGCTTGCGCTTATCGCGGTAGCTCGGCTCGGGCCTGAGCGCAAGTACCATGAAAACGGAGCGGCTCGCGCCTTGCCTGCCGCGACGCTCGTCATCGCGGCGTACAACGAAGAGGCTGTAATTGCGAAAAAAATAGAGAACTCTCTTGCGCTCGACTACCCGCAAGGGCTCCTTACCGTCATTATCGCCTCTGACGGGTCAAGCGACTCGACCAATGGCATTGTGAGCGGGTACGCAGGCAAGTTCGGGAATATCCGTCTCTTGAGCCTGCCGAGGTCAGGGAAGGGTAGCGCGATAAACGCCGCTATGCGCGAGGTCGCCTCCGACATTGCGGTCTTTACCGACGCCAACACCGAGCTTGAAAAAAACGCGCTCAAAAGGCTCTCCCGACGCTTTCTCGACCCCGACGTAGGGTGCGTCTCTGGGAGGCTCGTATACAGGAACCCGTCCGGAAACATAAGCGGCAGGGGCGAGGGTGCGTACTGGAGGTACGAGGCGATGCTCAAGAGGTTTGAATCGAGGATCGGGTATGTAGCAGGCGCGAACGGCGCGATATACGCCATTCGAAGAGAGCTTTTCGAGCCGCTTGAGAAGTCCGCGATAAACGACGATTTCACCATCTCGATGAAGGTCGTGGAAAAAGGCCGGCTGTCTATATACGAGGAAGAGGCGCTGGCCTATGAGGACGTCGCGGAAGACGCCAGCGGGGAGTTCATGAGGCACGTGAGGGACGGGGCCGGCCACTATATCGCGATGCTCCACCTGTTGGCGCTCCTCAATCCGGCGCTCGGCGCGCGCTCGTTCATATACTGGTCGCACAGGGTGCTCAGGTGGGCGGTCCCGTTCATAATGGTCGCGCTCATCTTCCTCAACATGCGCCTGCTCGACGGCGCCTTATTCGAGACGCTTTTTTATATCCAGGCAATCTTCTATTCCACGGCCCTCCTGGGGCTCGCGGCGTCAAGGGCAAGGAGTCTCCCCTTTTTCGTCTACATACCTTTTTATTTATGCAACCTGAACCTCGCGCTCCTCATAGGCTTTATAAAGGCGGTCCTTGGCGCGCAGAAACCGGCGTGGGAAAAGGCAGGCAGGGCCTGACGGCAGGTGGACTGTAAATATCAAGGTATAAGAGGTGCCAAATGATGGATACCGCGCTTGTGTTGACGGGCTTTTTTGTCGGAGCGGCCGGAGCGGCTTTTGTAAGCGCATCGGGTAGAAGACTCGCCATGTATGACGAGCCCTCCGAAAGGAGCTCTCATACCGTGCCCACGCCGAGGGGGGGCGGCATAGGGATCGTTCTCGCCTTTCTAATCGTCGGCGTATACGTCACCGGTGTTTTTTTTGACACGATCATCGGCTTCGGCATGGGTCTGCTCGGGTTGATCGAGGACTCGTTCAGCCTCTCTCCTTCCTTAAGGCTCTCAATCGAGCTACTGATCTCCGCCGTCGTCGTACTGCCCTACATGGAGTTGGGCGTCTACGGCGCGGCCTTGTTTGTCTTCTGGGTCATATTCATGACCGGTACGGCTAACTTCTATAACTTCATGGACGGGATTAACGGCATTGCAGGGCTGACCGGCGCAGCGGCCTTCACGCTACTCTCGGTCTTTGCATTCCTCACCGGCGCTGACCATGCCATAAGCGTCATTTCCCTCGCAATCGCCGCGGCCTGCATCGGGTTCCTGCCGTTCAATTTGCCAAGGGCGCGGACGTTCATGGGCGACGCGGGTTCCATGTTCCTCGGTTTTCTCTTCGCCCTCTTCGCGTTCAGGCTGACTGAGGGCCTCAAAGACCTTATCTGCATGGGGATGTTCCTGAGCCTCTTTTACGCGGATGCGATTGTGACGCTGTACCTGCGTTTCAGGACTGGTGAGCGCATCGCCTTAGCCCACAGGAGCCATCTCTACCAGTACCTCGCCAACGAGCTCGGGTACCGGCACTGGGTCGTGTCGCTCGTCTATTGCGTACTCCAGCTCCTTATCGGCGCGGCCTCGCTCGCCGCATATTACGGAGGCATATTCTGGCAGGTCTTCGTTGCCGTCGCCTTCTCCTTCGCATTCATAGCCGTTTACAGGTCGATAAAAGGGCTAAGGCCGAAGGTTGCAGGGCTTCCGCAGGCGATATCGGAGAAGTACGACAGTTAACTTAAACGCCGCGCTGAACAGACAACGGACGACACCATGACATGGCGCCCCTCGACCTCTTCTTGCAAGCTCACCCGGACAAAAAAACACGGAACGGGAGAGTATGAACGGATTTATATCAAAGCTCATGTACCCTACCTATTTCAAGAGGTACGCGTTCTTCTTCATCTCGGACATCCTCGTGATCTCGGCGTCCCTGTACATCTCGTTCCTCCTGAGGTTCGATCTCAACCTCCTTGAGTCACAGAAGGCGCTCATATACGGAGTGCTCCCGCTTTTCATCACGATAAAGCTCGCCGTATTCACTACGTTCAACCTCTGCAGGGTCACCTGGAAGTACGTCGGGCTTAAGGACCTCGTTAACATGACAGGCGCTATCATAGTCTCGGAGGCCGTCCTCGTCCTCTTCGTGTACCTTCCGACGCCGGGAGATGGCGTACTGTCGGTGCTCAGCGTAGCCGGGGTCCGCCTCTACGGGTTCCCGAGGTCGGTCTTTATCATAGACGCCGCCAACACGCTCATACTCCTCTTCCTGCTCCGGATATCCAAGAGGCTTTATCTCGAGGTCTTCAAGAAAAACAAGGCCACCGGGGGCGGCATTAGAACAATCGTAGTCGGCGCTGGAAACGCGGGTGAAATGATAATAAGAGACATGTCGCGGCAGGGTTTCGCGGGCTTCAACCCCATAGGGCTCCTCGACGACGACAAGAACAAGACCGGCACATACATGCACGGCGTAAAGGTCCTGGGGGCCATCGACACGCTTAAGCCGATGGTGCTCCGGAAGGGTATAGAGGCGGTGATAATAGCCATCCCGTCGCTCAACCAGAAGGTGCTCCGCGCCATCTATACCGCGGCTACGGAGGCCGGGGTCAAGACTATCAAGATAGTGCCGCGCATATACGACTTTACAAGCCCCGAGGTGAACCTTAAAAACCTCGAATCGATCCGCATAGAGGATTTGATCGGCAGACAATCGGTCGAGGTCGATTACGCCTCGATAAACGAGTTCCTCAAGGGCAAGAACATCCTCATAACCGGAGCCGGCGGCTCTATCGGGTCGGAAATAACCGTGCAGGTCCTCTCGTCCGCTCCGGGAAGGGTAGCGCTCCTCGACATAGACGAAACCGAACTGCATAACATGGAGATGAGGTTGAAGCGCATGTTCCCGCGGCATTTCAGCAAGGACGCTTCGAGAGGCCGCGAAAAGGTCTCGTTCATAGTCGCGGACATAAGGGACTCGCAAAGAGTAAACGAGGTCTTTGACTCAGTCAGGCCCGACATAGTCTTCCACGCCGCCGCCTACAAGCACGTTCCGATGATGGAGCATAACCCGACGGAGGCGGTAAAGGTGAACATATTCGGCGCGCACGCGGTGGCGCACGCCGCGGTTTCGAGCGGTGCGCAAAAATTCGTCATGATATCCACTGATAAGGCCGTGATGCCCACAAGCGTCATGGGCGCTACAAAACGGATGTCCGAGAACGTCTGCAGGGCCATGAATTCCGCCGGAGGGACCGAGTTCGTCTCGGTAAGGTTCGGCAACGTCCTCGGTAGCCGCGGTAGCGTCCTGCCGCTCTTCATGGAACAGCTTAAGAACGGGGGCCCGCTCACTGTAACTCACCGAGAGATGAAGAGATACTTCATGACCATACCCGAGGCCGTCTCGCTCGTCCTCCAGGCGTCGGTCATAGGCAGGGGCGGAGAGGTCCTCGTCCTCGACATGGGCGAGCCTGTCAGGATCGTCGACCTTGCCGAGGAGCTCATTCGCATAAACGGTCTTGTGCCGCACAAGGACATAGACATCGAGTTCATTGACCCGAGGCCGGGAGAGAAACTCTTCGAGGAGATACTCACGGCCGAGGAGGGCACCACCGCGAGCCTCCACAGGCAGATTTTCGTCGCGAAGAACAGCGACAGGTTCACGGTTGAGGAGATCAGGATAATATTGGGCGAGTTCGACGCGCTTATCCACGCGCGCCCGAAGCCAGAGGCCGTAAAAGACCTTTTGAAAAAGTACGTAAGGCACTTCGAAGAGCCGCGCTTGGAGATAGCGGCCGTTGCTCCAAGAGAGACGAGGGAAGAGGAAAGGCCGTCAGTCATGGTGCAGGAAAAGGAAGCCCTCGCATGAGCGCGACGAGTACGCAAAAAGAGGCGGGGGTCATGGCTTACCTGCTGATAATCTGGAAGTGGCGGATGTACGCGGCGCTATTCTTCGCGGCAGGGACGATATCAGCGGCAACCGGCACCTTTTTCATGACCGACATTTACAGGGCCTCCGCCGTAATAACCCCGGTGGCCGGCAGGGAGACTGGCGGCTCGGAGATGTCGATGGTCGCACAGCAACTTGGCGGGATATCGGGCATAACTTTTCCGGCGTCCCGCCCGTCTTCCGAGATAATAGGCCTCCTCAACTCAAACATACTGAGAGAAAAGGTCATAGAGACGCATAACCTCCTACCTCTCCTATTCAGCGATAACTGGGACGCCGAGATGAAAGGCTGGAAGCAAGCGCCAGACAACGGATTGACCGGGCGGATGAAACGGCTTTTCATAGCCGGCCCGGCTGAGGCCTCAGGCGGAAGTAACAGAGGCCCTTCGCTATGGGACGGGCTCCGCGAGCTCGATAACATCGTAACGGTATCGGCGAGCGCCAAAGACAACACGATCGCCATATACGCCGAGCACCGGGACCCGGCCTTTGCCTCAAGGGTTATAGAGCTACTGCTCTCCACCCTCAATCTGCACATGTCGGGCGAGGCGAAGCGGGTCGCCCAGACGAACAAGCGCTACCTCGTCGAACAGCTTGGGGCCGCGAACGATCCGTTTATCAGGCAAAAGATATATAACCTCATTGCACAGCAGATAGAAGTCTACATGATGTCCGAGGTCAAGGAGAACTTCGCCTTCAAGGTCATAGACCCTCCAAGGGTCCCGGACAGGCGCGTGAGGCCGGGAAAGGCGCGTATCGTGGAGGCCGGCGCGGCCTTATCGCTCCTCGCCGGAGTATTGGCGGCGTTTGTCCTTGAGTTCGTCTCGCTTCTTATGGCGAGTCAAAAGGCGGTGGAAGGGGACGGGTCAGTCCCGGAATTAGCCGTTGACGAGGAGACCGGGAGCGACTGAGGGCGTAAACAAGAACAAAAAAGGCCGAACGCAACGTCACCCGCGAGAGGGCACAAGGGGGAAGCGCTACATGCAAGTGATATTAAGGGTTATTCTCATTCTGACAGGCGTTTTTATACTGAACAGCCGCTCTATCGCCGATGACAAGTGCGACGCGCTCAAGGCAGGCGGCGCTCCGCTTGAGATATTGGCAAGGGCAGGGTGCGTACCCGTGGGCAGAGAGGCCGTGGCAAAGGCGGGCTCGCCAAATGAGGCAAAGGCGTCGCCCGCAATATCTGCGCCGCCTCCAGCGAGCGCCACGGTCTCTCTCTTCGAGAGATATCTTTCGGCCTCGTCACCTGCTGAGCCGGCGATAACGCTCAAACCTTTCGGCTACGACCTCTTCAGCGGCCCGACGCTAACCCCGCCCGCGGACCTCCCTGTCTCATCAGACTACATAATCGGCCCTGGCGACGAGATAACGGTCCTCCTCTGGGGTAGGGTCAACGGAGAGCACACGCTGACCGTCACGCGTGAGGGGACGATTCTCTTCCCCAATATAGGGCCTCTTAGCGTCGCCGGAATGACGTTCGACGAGATGAAAAGGTTTTTGTCGAGGCAGTCAGCGAATATCATCGGGACTGACATAAGCATAACGGCCGGGAGGCTCCGCTCCATACAGGTATTTGTGCTTGGCGAGGTCAAAAAGCCCGGCGCTTATTCGTTGAGCGCCATGTCGACGATCACTAACGCGCTCCTCGCTTCAGGCGGGCCTACTGAGATAGGGTCGCTAAGAAAGACCGAGCTCAAGCGCGGCGGAAAGACGGTCGCGCGGATGGACTTTTACGACCTCCTTCTCTCCGGCGACAGGTCGAGGGATTCGAGGCTCTCAAACGGCGACGTCGTTTTCGTGCCGACTGTCGGGCCGCTCGCGGCCATCGCCGGCAACGTCAGGAGGCCGTCCGTCTACGAGCTTGGTGAAAAGGCGGACCTTGAAACGCTCATTGAGCTCTCAGGCGGCATAATCCCCACGGCGTACACGCAGAAGGTGCAGGTCGAGAGGGTCGAGGGGAACGTCCGGAGGGTCGTCGTGGACGTCAACGCCTCGGAGGGCCGTCAATTTAATTTCAAGCTCCAGGACGCGGACCTCGTCAAGGTCCTTTCCATTGTCGAGATGGATACGAACGCCGTCTACGCAGAGGGCAGTCTCAAGCGTCCGGGCAAGTACGAGCTCAAACCCTCGATGACGCTTAAGGACGTCATTAAGGATATATCAGACCTCCTCGATGAGACCTACCTCGACTACGGCGTCGTAAAAAGGCCTGTCAGCCCGGGCGGCGAGACAGCCCTCCTGCCGTTCAGCCTAAGGGAGCTTTTCAAGGGGTCGGGCGAAGCCGATATCGCGCTAAAGCCGAGAGACACAATCGTCGTATACCCCAGGTGGGAGTTCATGGAAAGGCCGCGCGTCACTATCGCGGGAGAGGTAAGAAGGCCGGGGACGTTCGACCTTGAGGAGAACCTCACTGTCAAAGACCTTGTGAAAAAGGCCGGAGACCTGACCGGGAACGCCTTTCTTAAAGACGCCGAGCTCTACAGGACTGACAGGGACACGAAAGACGTCAGGCTCCTCAAGTTCAACCTCTCGAAGGCGCTTGCAGGGGAGGCGTCCGATAATTTGAGGCTCGCAGTCTCCGACAGGGTAGTAGTGCATTCGGTATGGGAGACGCAGTTTAAGCCTTACGCGACGATAAACGGCGAGGTCACGAACCCCGGAAAGTACCAGTACGCGGTCAACATGAAGATAAGCGACCTCGTCTTCGCCGGAGGCGGTCTCCTCGGGTCGGCCTACCTGGATGAGGCCGAGATCACCTCCCACGTAGTCGTAAAAGGGGAGGTCTCTGCGATAAGCGTCAGAAAGGTGAGCCTGAAGGATATACTCTCCAATGGTCCAGATAACGCGTCTCTGTCGCCTTTTGACAGCCTCTTCGTCAAAAAGATACCTGACTGGGGCGCTGACAGGTCCGTTACGGTCTCCGGCGAGGTCAGGTTCCCTGGAAAGTACCCCATAAACAAGGGCGAGCCTCTCAGCTCGGTCATAGAGAGGGCCGGCGGCTTCACTGAAAAGGCGTACCTGTTAGGCGCGGTCTTCACGCGAGAGTCGGTAAGGGCCGTTCAGCAGGAAAGGCTCGATGAATACACGCGCAGGCTTGAGGCTGAGCTCTTATCGAGTTCCGCTTCCAAGGCCGAAAAATCGCTCTCAGCCGAGACCTCAATGCAAAATGACCTTGCGACCGAAAAGAAAAGGGCCTTCGTCAATTTAATAAGAGACGCTAAACCAAGGGGCAGGGTGGTTGTGAAACTCGCTTCCATTGAGAGGCTTAAAGGCTCTCCCCACGACCTCGCGCTCGAATCCCTCGACACCCTCTACGTCCCCGAGAGGTCCGCTGTCGTGAACGTCTCCGGCTCAGTAGTCAACCCGGCCTCTTTCGTCTACGAGCCCGGCAACGGGATAACCGAATACATCGGAAGGGCAGGCGGAGCGTCCCGGACCGCCGACATGGACAGACTCTATGTGATAAAGGCCGACGGCTCTTCTGTTACGCCGTCCATCGGGTCATTCGACTTCGAGTGGAACTCCGCGTCCCACGCATGGGACGCGCTCTCTTTCACGTCCCGGCTTGATCCCGGCGATACCATTGTAGTGCCGGAGGAGATAGAACGCGTAGCCTGGATGAGCGAGATCAAAGACCTTACGCAGATACTCTACCAGATAGCCGTAACCGCCGGAGTCATCATAGTCGCCTTCTGATTGCGGGGGGGGGAGTGGGGCGAGCGAGTAAGGGTGTGGAGGATGGAGGTTGGGAGGCAACGGGGTATGATATGGAAGGATAACTACCGCGTGCGATCTTTAAGATATGACCCGGTGAAGGGGACGAGGAGTGGGAGCGGAATTGATATTAAAATAAAAAGAAACGCAATTTTTGCGCCCCTCGCCCTGCTTATCGTCCTCCTTGCCTCACGCATTTGCGTAGCGGGCATGGGCCATATAAACATCCCGATTGGCAACCAGGCATACAGTGATATTGAGACGCTTGAATCATACGGGCTCGTAACGACCGCATTCCTTGCTTCAAAGCCGTTCACCTATAAAGAGGCCGCGCGTCTCACCATTGAGGCGAAGTCCAGGTGGGACAGGCTCGATGCGACTGAACGGGCGCGGCTTGGGCCCGCCTCTGTTGCCATATCGAGGATAGAGAGGGCGCTTGAAAACCTTATGCCGCGTAAAGACTCCCTGTCAGTTAAACCTATCGCAAACCCGTATGTGAAGTATTACTACCTCTCCAGCGGCGCCCTTGTCACGCCGGATATGGCAAGGGGCGGCGACACATTTAAGGAAGGCTCCAACGCGAGGGCAGGAGTCGACCTCATGGCCGGCTCTGATTATCTGTCATTCAATCTCTCCCCTGAGTACAGGCTCTCGGATGATTCATCCGCTGTTGAGGCAAGGTCTGTCTATATCGTCGGAAGCCTGTATAATATCGAAGTAGTGGCAGGGAGGGACCCGATGTGGTGGGGGGCCTCCTTTCACGGCTCGCTCATTATGAGCGACAACGCGGAGCCTTTCGAGTCCGTAAAAATAACGTCAAGCCGTCCATTCATCCTCCCCTGGGTCTTAAAACGCATCGGCCTCATAAAACCCACCGTCTTCCTCGCCCGCCTCGAAGAGGAAAGGGATTATCCACGCGCCTCCCTCCTCGGCATGAGGCTGGACTTACGGCCCGCGCCGGCCTTTCAGCTCGGGTTCAGCAGGGTGTTTATGTTTGGAGGCGACGGCAGAAGAGGCCTGAGCTTAAGCGAATGGGGACAGGTCTTCATCGTCTCCGACAGCGTCGACCACGGGGATTCGCCCATTAACGGAAACCAGCTCGCCTCCATCGACGCCTCTCTCATATATCTGAACAAAATAAAATACCTCCCCTTCGCCTCCATGAAGCTCTATACCGAATGGGGTTTCGAGGACTCCTCGGGTGACACAAAGACGCCTACCGGGCAGGCGTCGCTACTCGGGGTGTTTTTCAAGGGCATCGCAATCGACAGCCTCGACCTTAGGGTGGAGTGGGCCGACACGGCGCACAGCGAAAGGTACGGCCCGCTCTGGTACGAGCACGGGGTATATTATACCGGATACAGGTATAAGGGGAGAGAGATCGGCCACCACATGGGCGCGGACGCGCGCGACCTCTTTGCAAGGGCCGAGTATCGCGCTTCAGATGGCGTGAGCTACGGCATTGAGTTCGACTACGAGCGCTCCGGCGTTCATGGGGAGGACCCAGAGACCTCAAGATGGCTCGGCGCCGACATAACGCGGTCATTCGGCGGCCTGTCGGTTAAGGGTGTCGCGGGCGTTACCGGCGGGGAAGAGGGAGACGGCGCCGTTATTGGCATAGAGGTCTCTTCTATCTTCTGAGGAACCGAAGCGCCTGCATATGTGGAACAAAAAAATATTGACATCAAAACCTTATTTTGAGAATATAACTGACTTGTGTGGACTGAGTGGAGGCGCGGATTTAACCTGGAGGAGCCAGCCACCCCGCTCTAACCACATGAAAATTTTACATAAAGCCCCCGTAGCTCAGATGGATAGAGCAGCAGATTCCTAATCTGTTTGTCGGACGTTCGAATCGTCTCGGGGGCACCAGTAAAATCAAAGGGTTACGGGCCTTAGGCCTGTAACCCTTTTTCTTTTGAAGGGTGGTTGTTCAGCCTCTGTATAACCACTTCTTAGTAGAAGGCGCCCTCCTTGTTAATAATCGGTTTTTCTGATATAAATTGAGTGGATTTCATTCTTGCTTTTATCTTCCAGCTCAATTATAAAAATGCCCCCTCCCAGATACGCCAGAAACATATTGATATTTGCGCCCCTCCTGCTCCTCGTCCTCTCATGGCTTTACGCGGGGACCGAGGGGTATTTCAGCTCGACAAAATTCTGCGTTTCTTGCCATTCCATGACCTATCCGGAAAGAGAGCTACGGGCCTCATCGCACTTCGGCCCGCTCGGTTTCGCGCCGGAGTGCGGGGACTGCCACCTGCCGCCAGGTTTTTTTGAGAGGGCGGCTACCCACGCCATCGACGGCGTAAAGGACGTCGTGAACGAGGTCCGGTATAATATTAAAAGCGAGGAGGAGTTCGACCGATACAGGGCCGGGTTCGCGCACAAGGCTAGGGTCAGGCTCAAAAAATGGGACAGCTCTCCATGCAGGACCTGCCACAGGAACCCGGTCCCGAGAAACGATTGGGCCCGGCCCTTCCACGAGGAGATGAAGGAAGGCAAGAAGACCTGCATAGACTGCCATCAGAACATCTTTCATAAGAGGGTCCCTGAGGAGGACCTTGACAGGGGTTCGCTGAGGGGAGGATAGTGGAGAAATGATTTTTGGTGCGATACATGGCAACAGGCTTGGCGAGGCGAAAAAATTCAATAAAATCTGCTTGTTATATGGCTAACTTAATAGTAATTATAATGGAGGTGTCATGTCAGTCGAGGCCTATGTCTTCATAGAGTGCGAGCACGCAAAGTCAAAGGAGGTCCTTGAGCACCTCCTGAAGATAGCCGGCGTAGAGAACGCGAGGATCGTCACGGGCCCCTACGACCTCATAGCCCTTGTTCAGGCCTCAAACTTCAAGATACTGGGGGACGTCGTTATAAGCAGGATACAGGCGGTGAACCATGTGAAGAGGACGCTTACGAACGTGATAATGGAGTAGGGGGGGGCTAAAGCAACTTTAATTGAAGTAACCATCGAGCTGTGCGCTCATCTTTTTGACCGTTTCAGCCACTTCATGGAGGACCATATTGTCCACGCAGGCGGCCTTCATTATATCCGAGTGTCTCGGTGATATGATCGTGCATTTCCCCGAACAGTCGTTGCCTTCCGATATTATCAGGTCCGCGAGATATACCATCGGCACGAGGGGTGAAGGCTTCCCTGTCTTTACTGTCGAGAGGTAGAGCTCCGGGTTGTGGTGGAACCTTATCGAATTAACGCAACTCTCGGGTAGTTTGCACCTGTCGGCGAACCAGGAGCCGGCCTCCGGGTGCGCGGCGCCGAAAGTCTCCTCCTCAATTGACAGTAGCCCCATCGCGTCGCACCCTATTACATCCAGGTACTGTCTTCCGAATATCTGATAGAGAATCGGCCTTCCTATATCGTGAAGGAGCCCGGCTAAAAACGCACTGTCTTTGGCTACGCCACCGGACTTTTCGGCGAGGAGGACCGAGCCCATAGCCACTTCGAATGAGTGCCGCCAGAGGGATACTATGTCAGGGCGCTTTCCCTTGTCAAAGACGTCGAAGACCGCGGTCGATATCGCGAGCCCCTTTACCATCTCAAAGCCGAGTACGAGTATCGCCTGGGATATGGAGTTTATCTTCCTCGGGAACCCGTAGTATACGGAGTTAGATATCCCGACTACCCTCGCGGCTATCGACTGGTCGTGCTCGATCACGCGCTCAAGCTCGCATACTGAGGAGTTTGAGTCCTCGGTTACCTCGATAATCTTCTTTAAAATTGAGGGGATAGTCGAAATCTTTATGATCTCGTATATCCTGCTTAAGAGTTCTTCCCTTTTAGTGCTCATCGATCGTCCTGAATAAGCCGTTATTTGGATAATTCCTTATCGACGTTAATGCGTAAAACTTTACGGTTTTGTGAACAAGAGAAAAAAGACCGCTTGACGTTGATTATTACGCAGGTGCGGCCGTCATATCAGGCACTACATAAGATATTTTCAGGCGATCGATACTGCAATCAGGCAACTAACGTGTTGTTTTTCAAATGGTTTTAGTTAGCGAATTGAAGATAGAGAAAGCTGGAGTTCAGGAGATAAACGGCCATTGATGTCCTGGCCAGCGCAATATAATACACCATAGTCGCTAAAATATAAAACATCAGCGCTAAATTTGTAATGTAATATTTTATAGATACGGCACGGGAGGGGGCATTATTAAAATAGATAGTTGAGGAATATATGTGGGTCCAGCGCTGATTGTCAGGGATAGGAATCAATGTCGCATAATGGATATTATGTCAAATTACCTCAAGGGGAGATCCACAGGCTCTGCCACGGTCCTTTTATAGGATGTCTTCGTGACCTCTGGCGCTCCTATCCCCTCGGGTGCTTCGATTTGTGGAGGTTCTTGAGGCGTTCGTTTGTGATGTGTGTGTATATCTGGGTGGTGGATATGTCGGCGTGGCCGAGCATCGCTTGCACGAGCCGGAGGTCGGCGCCTCCTTCCAGGAGGTGTGTGGCGAAAGAATGCCGTATGATATGAGGCTTGATCTTCCGCTTGTCAATCTTGGCATCAACGGCCGCTCTCTTTATGATGACCCAGAAGTTCTGGCGCGTCATGCGAGAGCCTCTAGTTGTCACAAAAAGGTACTTGTTCTGCCTCATTTTTAGTATAACGGGCCGGGCCTCTTCCATGTACCTTTTGAGCCAGATGAGCGCCGCCTCTCCAAGAGGCACGATCCGCTCCTTTGACCCCTTGCCGAACGCCGTCAGATAGCCGGCCTGAAGGTTCAAGTCGTTAAGTTTAAGCGTCACGAGCTCGGATACCCTGAGCCCGGTTGCGTAGAGCACTTCTATCATCGCCTTGTCCCTGGCCCCGAGCGGCTTATCCGTCTTAGGCGCCGAAAGGAGCTTCTCGACCTCTTCGAATTTAAGGAACTCCGGGAGCTTTTTAACGGCCTTGGGGATGTCGATGGCAATACACGGGGAGAGTTTTATATGCTCTTTTTTAACGAGGAACTTGTAAAAGGAACGCAGGGCGATGAGCCCCCTTGTGTAAGACCCGACCGAGAGCCCCGCCTCTTTCAGGTACTTTAGAAACTCTGAGATACCCTCAGGCGAGGCGGCCTCAAGGGACGAGCCTTTTTGAACGATATAGGCGTTGAACCGCAGGAGGTCCCGGCAGTATGAGGCCCTGGTGTTCTCGGCCAGCCCTTTTTCCACGACTATGTAGTCGAGGAAAAAGTCTATGAGCTCTTGCCCCTCCATGCGTCAAGCGCCTCCCTTGTCATGCCGTTCGGTCAGCGCCTTGTGGAGGAGGTCGGCCATCTCCTTAAGCTTCTCCTTATAGAAAATCTTTTGCCCAAAGATGTCCTTCACGTAGAATATGTCCGCAACGGCGTCTCCCTTGGTCGATATCTTGGCTATGTAGATATATAAGCCGAGGCGGGATAATGTGCTCGTTATGTCGTAAAGGAGTCCGATCCTGTTCTGCGCGTGCATGTCTATAACGGTGTATGCGTCGGATACCTCGTTGTCTATCTCGACTGATGTCCTCACCGTCGGCTTCGCCTTTTTATCCAGTATCGATGGCTTTCTCCTGCCGACGAGCGCGGCCACCTTCACCCTGCCTGTTATGACTTCCGAGAGGTCGTGCTCCATCTTCTTAAGCCTGGTCTCATCCGTAATGAGCTCGCCTGTGGCGTTCACCACCTGCAATACGTCGAGGACTATGCCGTTTTTGAGCGTATTGATCTGCGCGCCCAGTATATTGACGGCGTTGGCGGCCATTACCCCCGTTATCATGGAGAAGAGCCCGTGTACGTCGTGCGTGCAGATGAGGACCTCCGTGTACTCTCTGAACGTGTCCTGGCGGACTGTCATCACATAGGGCCTGCCTGTAAAATCCCGGAGCGTCTTTATGTGCTCGGCGATGGTATCAGGGCGGTTCGAGAGGAAGTACCTCGGCGGGAGAAGCCCGAAGTATTCGTCCACGCAGTACCTGTCCACGCAATCAGGCCTCAACGCCTCGAAGACCCTCTCCTTTACAACGGCGATTTTTACCGCCGCGTCCTCTGGCTCGAACGTCCCGCGCTCAAGCACGGTAAGCACCTTGAAGTAGAGCTCCTGAAAGAGCGCGCCCTTCCACTGGCTCCAGACGTCCGGCCCAACTGCCCTGACGTCCGCGAACGTAAGGAGGTAGAGGAGGTTGAGCCTCTCCATGTCGCCTATCTTCTTCGCGAACTCTATTACGAGGTTCTCGTCGTGCAGGTCCCTGTACTGGGCGGTGTCCGCGAGGATGAGGTGGTTCCTGACGAGGAATTTTATGAGGTTCGTGTCGTCCTCCGAGAGATGGAGCCTCTCGCATATCGCTGGGACTATGTGGGCCCCCTTCTCGGCGTGCCCCTTGCCGTGCGCCTTTCCGATGTCATGGAAGAGGACTGCGAGGGTGAGTATCTCCGGGTTAGGAATCTCTTCGAAGATGGTGGACAGGAGCGAAAAATCCGCCTTGTACTGGCCGCGGAGCCTCTCAAGCTCCCTGACTGCAAAGAGCGTGTGCGCGTCGACCGTGTACACGTGATAGAGGTCGTGCTGTACGCGGCAACTTATATCCCCGAACTCGGGGATATATTTCTCGAGGAATTTGAGCCTCTGCATCTCAAGGAGTGTCCTGTAAACCTCCTTGTGCCTCAATATCTTCAGGAACGAGTCGGATACGTCGCGCGAGCGTCTGAACTCGTCCCCGGCGCCGTCGAGGTAATGCAGGACCGCGTCCTTCGTGGACTGGTGTATCTCCACGTTGAAGGCCTGCGAGTATTCGAACGCCTTTATGGCGACAGACGGGTCGTCGAAGGGCGCGCCCTTGTCTTTTAAAGCGAGCACCCCCTCGGCTATGCAGTAGTTTTTGTCTATGCGGACCTTCTTCTTCGGCCAGGAGAAGACCTTTTCGTCTCCGGTATGCAGGGAGCGGGATAATATGAGGTTCGAGTAATGGTTTACGTTAGAGGCGTCCTTGTAATACTTCTGCATGAACTGCTCGACCGCGAGCGCCTTTTCATTCGACTCGAAACCGAGGAGCGAGGCTATCCTCTCCTGGTGGTCGAAGGTGAGTTGGTCGTTCTTCCTCCCGGTGGCGAAGTGGAGCTCGTTTCTCACCCAGAGGAGGCAGTCGAGCGAGGCGTCGAGCGTCTTTCTGTCATGGTCGGATATGAGGGACGTCGAGAAAGGCTCAAGGATCTTGCCGCTTCCGGCTTTTACGACCCACATCGCAGTGTGGAGGTCGCGCAGGCCCCCCTCGCCCTCCTTTACGTTCGGTTCGAGGATGTAGACCGAGCCGCCGTACTTGGCGTGCCTCTGCCTCGTCTCCTCGACCTTGTCCCTTACGAAATCCCCGATGCGCCCCTTGTTGAAGAGGTGCTTCCTTGCGTTTGAATGCAACGCCTGGAAGAGCTTCTCGTCCCCGTCGATGAACCTTAAGTCCAGGACCGCCGTCATGGTCTTAAGGTCGTCTTTGGCGAGCGCTATGCATTCGGATAAGGAGCGGATGCTGAAGCCGAGGTCGAGCCCCGTGTCCCAGAGGACATAGAGCATCTGCTGGGTCAGGTCCTCGATAGCGGGGGTGAGTTTCCTGCCGTAAAGGAGCATGAGGTCTATGTCGGACCGTATGTTGAGCTCGCCCCTGCCGTAGCCGCCTATGGCGACGAGGGTCATGGGGTCGCCGCACTTGAGCTCCTCCTTCTTGAAGGTGAAAAGCCCTTTCAGGATATTGTCGACGAGCAGAGTGTACGACCCGCATATCTCGCGGCCCGAGAGGCTGGCGAGGTGCAGGCGCCTCAACTCTTCCTCCCCCCTGGCAAGGAATTCCTTCACGACAGGCGCGGCCTGCGCGCTCTTTCTCAATCTATCGAGGACCTGGTTGTGCATCTATAACGACTGGCCTCCGCCGTTTATGTACTTAAGCAGACCGGATGTGATGCCCTCGACGACCTCTTTCAGGTACCGCTCGTCCTTAAGCCTCTTTTCCTCGTCCGGGTTCGAGATGTAAGAGACCTCGATGAGTATCGCGGGCATCTTAGTTCCGACGAGCACGTAGAATGGCGCGCCCTTGACGCCGTTGGATTTTGTCGATTTGTATTTCGCCTTAAGGCCAGAGACGAGCTTGTCCTGCACCGAGGCGGCAAGCCTCACCGAATCGTTCGTCTTCGCGGTCTTTATGAGGTCGTTCAAAATGAATTCGAGGTCGCTCACCGAGCGCGTGGATGTTGCGTTCTCGCGCGCGGCGATCCGTTTCGCCTCCTCGCTGTTTGAGAGCCCGAGCGTATATGTCTCCACACCCGAGGCCGCTCTCCGGGGCGAGGCGTTTATGTGAATGGAGACGAAGAGGTCGGCGTCCTGGCTGTTCGCTATGGCGGTCCTCTCCTCAAGCGGGATGAAGACGTCGGTCGAGCGCGTCATCACGACCTTTGATTCGAGCCTGGCGGAGAGCGTCTCCCGGAGCATCCTGCCGAGCCTCAATGTGACGTCTTTTTCCTTAAGGCCGCCCCTGCCGATGGCGCCGGGGTCTTTGCCGCCGTGGCCGGGGTCGAGGACTATCTTCCTCACCTTAAGGCCGAGTTGCTGTGTTATCGTCGGAGAGGCGCTCCTTATCTCCGGCGCCTTCCCGGCCGAGGGCTTCTCTATGACGGCCTGCGGCTTTTCAGGCTCTTTTGCCGCTGGAGGGGGCTTCTCCGCCTTTGCCAGGGCCTCGCCCTTTCCAGTAACGTCGACGATTATCCTGAACGGGTCGCTCAAGGGGAATATTTTGAAGTCCTCTATGGACTCTATGTCGAAGACGACCCGGACCGTGTCCTTGTCGAACTGCCCTGCCCTCGCCACCTTGAGCAACCCGTCGTTTATGGGTATGTTCTTGTTGAGGGTCTCTCCGAGATGAGCGTTCTTTATATCGACGTAGAGCCGCCGCCAGTCCTTGTTTATCGCCGGGTCCGGGTTAAGGAGCTTGTGCGAGAAGGCGGCCGTCTTATCGAGGCTTATGACTATCCTTGTATAATTCGGGTTGGACCAGTGCTTGACCTCCGTTACGTCGGCGGTCTTTCCGGCGCGCGCGTGAAGCGGCCAAAGGAAGAGCGCGGCAAAAAGGAAGATGGGCATAAGGCGCTTAAGGGCGTGGCGGCAAGGTCGCAAGGTCTTCAGTTCTCCAGCATGTCTTTGAGGTTTTTGAGCTCAAGGAGCGCGTCAAGCGGCGTCAGACGCTCTATCTCAAGCTCTCTGAGCCTTTCGCGCACATCGTCGCGGCCTCCGAGCAGGCTCAACTGGCGCGCTTCGCGCCTCTCCGCCTGAACGGATATCCTCGGCACTCCGGACGAGTTGAGCTCGCCGGATTCGAGGTTCTTGAGTATCTCCCGCGCGCGCGCTATCACTTCCCCGGGCAGGCCCGCGAGCCTCGCGACCTGTATCCCGTAGCTCCGGGACGCGCCGCCGGGCACCACCTTCCTTAAAAAGATTATATTATCTCCCCATTCCTTTACAGCCATATTATAATTTTTGACCCTTTCCCTTGTCAAGGAAAGGTCGGTGAGCTCGTGGTAATGCGTGGCGAAGAGCGTCTTTGCCGCGACGGTCTGTTTGTCATGCAGGTGCTCGACGACCGCCCAGGCTATGGAGAGGCCGTCGAAGGTCGATGTCCCCCTGCCTATCTCGTCAAGGACGATGAAGCTCCTGGGTGTCGCGTTATTCAGGATGTTCGCCGTCTCGTTCATCTCCACCATGAACGTCGAATGCCCCCGCGCGAGGTCGTCTGAGGCCCCGACCCGCGTGAATATCCTGTCAACTACGCCTATGCGCGCGCGCGCGGCAGGGACAAATGACCCGATTTGCGCAAGGAGTATGATGAGCGCGTTCTGGCGTAGATAAGTGGACTTCCCGGCCATGTTCGGGCCGGTGAGTATTACGACCCTCGTATCTGGCCCGAGCGCGAGGTCGTTCGAGACGAACCCGTCCTTCGAGAGGCGCTCAACGACCGGGTGCCTGCCGCCTTCTATGTCGATTGAGTCGGAATCGTCGACGATGGGCCTCGCGTACCCGCCTTCGGAGGCGGCGTCCGCGAAAGAAATCAGGGTATCGAGGACCGCAACGGCGTCCGAGGTCCTCAGCACGCGCCCTTCGTGGCGCGCGGTCTCAAAAAGTATCTTTGAAAAAAGCCTTCCCTCGAGCGCGATGGACCTCTCCTCGGCCGAGAGTATCTTCTCCTCCCAGTCCTTAAGCGCCGGGGTGATGAAGCGTTCCGCTCCGACGAGCGTCTGCTTTCTTATGTAATCAGCCGGGACCGACGAGAGGTTGGACTTCGTAATCTCTATATAGTAGCCGAAGACCCTGTTGTAACCGACCTTGAGCGAATTTATCCCTGTCTTTAGCCTCTCGGAGGCCTCGAGCGCGGCTATCCAGTCCTTGCCTCCGGAACGTATGGAGCGCAGCTCGTCGAGTGTAGCGTCAAAGCCCGCCCTTATGAAGCCGCCGTCCCTCGCGTTCACCGGAGGCGCGTCGATTATCGCCCTCTCTATGAGCGCGGACGCCTCCGGCACCGCGTCCAACGCGGCGGAGACGTCCTTCAAAAGCGCGCCATTGAACCTGGAGAGCGCATCTATCAGCTCGGGTATGACCTTGAGCGAGTCCTTTAAGGCGACAAGGTCCCTCGGGCCCGCGGCCCCGAGAGAGGCCCTAACTGAGAGCCTCTCGATGTCGTATAGACTTGAGAGAGACGCACTTAGCGCCGAGCGCGCCTCTCTTTTGTCCAGTAGCTCGGAGACCGCCTCCTGCCTGTCGCGGATGGGGGCGATGTCCTTTAGCGGGTGGATGAGCCAGGACCTGAGGCGCCTGCCCCCCATAGCGGTCCGCGTCCTGTCGAGTAGCTCAAGGAGCGTTGCCTCCCTTCCGCCTCCCCTTAAATTTTCGGTTATCTCGAGGTTCCTCCTGGTGGAGGCGTCCATGACGAGATAGTCCTCAGTATAATAGGGCGTGCACCTCGTGACATGGCCAAGCGCGCCCTTCTGCGTCTCTTTGACGTAGGCGAGGAGCGCCCCGGCGGCTCTCACGCCGTCCGAGAGCTCGGAGAGGCCGAAGCCGTCCAGGGACGTTGTCCCGAACTGGGCGGAGAGCCTCTCAGCGGCGGACGCGAAGTCGAACTCGCAGGCGGGTAGCTCCGTGACCTTCCTGACATGGATGTCCGCATTTTCAAAAGAGAAGACAGCGCCATCCGGAACGAGCAGTTCGAGCGGCCTTATCCTTTTGATCTCCTCATCGACGGCGGATAAGGACGAGAGGAGCGTCGCCCTGAACTCTCCGGTCGAGACGTCCATGTAGGCGAACCCCGCCCTTGTGCCGTTCAAACAGGCTGAGGCTATGAAGTTGTTCGACTTGGGATCGAGGAGCTCGTCATCGAGCGCGACACCCGGCGTTATGACCTTTACTACGGCCCTCTCGACGATGCCCTTCGCATCCACGGGGGCGGTCGTCTGCTCGCATATCGCGATCTTGTGCCCGTCTTTAACGAGCCTCGCGACGTATGAGGCCGCCGCATGATACGGCACGCCGCACATAGGGACCTTGCGTTCCTTGTCTCTGGACGTGAGAGCTATGCCGAGCGCGCGCGAGGCGAGGAGCGCGTCCTCAAAGAACATCTCGTAGAAGTCCCCCATCCTGAAGAACAGGATGGAGTCCTTGTGCAGGGCCTTGATATCGAGGTACTGCCGCATGGCAGGGGTTACGGTTTTCATAGGATGAGAGGTAGCCAGATACAAACGTCAGATTATAGACTTCCGGAAAATAAATGCGCTTGACGGTTTCCGCGTGGACAGGAACCCGTGCTGTTAAGTCCTATCGCTAAAAGACCCCGGTCCCCGCTTAGAGACCGCGGGAATGACGGATTCCGGTCTTACACTATCCAGTTCTGCTCCTCGAAGTCCTCGGACGGCGCGTGGAAGACGATGAATCCCTTGACCGGCCACCGTTCTATCCCGCGATCTCCGGCGTTGATGGTTATTACGAGCCGTATCTCCGCGCCCTTGTCGATGCCGCCGAGGAGCGAGAGCGGGAGCGATAGCTCAACTACCGCGTCGGAAGCGACGCGTACGCCGTGGTCCTTCTCCTCGGCCCACTTGCCGTCCTTTTTGGCCTGCGCCGTCACGGAGGACTCCGCCCCCTTGACGACGGCCGCGAGCCTTACGTCGGACGGGTGCATGAAGTTGATGGAGAGGGACCACTCCTTTTCAAAGGACGCGGCCTCGGCGAGGTAATCGAAACGGAAAAAAAGCTCTTCCTCCGAAAAGCCGTAGGAGACGGACTCGATCAAACCGTTGCTCTGCAGTTCCCTGTGCATGGCGGAGCCGTAGTACTGTCTCTCAAGCCTTCCGGCGGCGAGCCACTCGAAGTAATTGGATATCGTCCCGTCTATGACAGGCTTTATAAGGGCGGTAGGCGTAAGCGGCGGCACGAACCCCTTGACCTCGGACGAAATAGGGATATCGAGCGAGTCCGGAGGCTCCGCGTCGATAAGGGCGTATATCCTCTTTATGTGGCGCCTGAAGAGGTTGTCGAAGTGCTCGTCGCTCAAAGACGAGTGCTCCTCCCCGTACCACCAGAACCAGTCGCTCCCCTCGGCGGCGTAGATCTCGTCCCACGCCGCAACGAGGTTGTCCTTTTTCTCTTCCCTCTCCTGCGGGGTAAGGGCCTTTTCGTATTGGACGAGCGCCGACCTCGCATCCGCTATGAAGTCCCAGGCCGCGTTGTCCTCGGGGTGCCCTATCCAGATACGGAAGTTGTGGCTTATCCAGGAGCCGGGGAAGAGCCACTGGATTTCGTCCCTGCGCGTCTCGTTGGCAAGGAACTCGCTGATCGTCACGCATTTGAGCTTAGTGTGGCGTTCGAGCTTCGAATACAGGGCTACCAGAAAATCCCTCCCGTCGTTCCTGAAGTGCTCCCAGGCGTTTTCGCCGTCGAGTATGATGGGGACGATGTGCCTGCCGGGCTCCTCGAGCATGTTGTGTATGTGTATGAGCCTTGAGACCATGTCGTTCGCCGCGGCCTCGGGGTCGAGCTTCGAGTAGTCGAATCCGATGAGGTCCGAGAGGACGTGGTCCCTGAATACCATCGACAACCTCTCCCCGGCCGCCTCCACCGAATATGCCTTGTACAGGAACGGGTCGTAGCAGTTGCCGGAGCTGTCCCTCCGTAAAGGCCTTTTGAGCGAGTTCGAGAGTATCTCCTCGTCGGTCGCGAGCCACTTGAAACCCTCGGCCGCCACAAGCGGGAGCATCTCCATGGACACCGAACCCTCGGACGGCCAGAGCCCCGCCGGCCTTCTGCCAAAGGTCTTCTCGTAGAGTTCCACGCCTCTCTTGAGCTGAACAACGGCGTCCTCCGGGTGGATGAACCTCTCCTTCGGGAGCGTCACGCCGGGCATAGCCTCCCTTGCCGAAAGGCTGTCGCAAAGGAGCGGGAGTATCGGATGATAATACGGCGTAGTCGAGACCTCGATTATCCCCTTCTCCATCATCTCCGCGTACTTGGGCACTACCATGCCGGCTATCGCGGTCTGCCTCTGCAGGAGCTTCTTCTTTTCCTGCTCGGTGTATCCGCCGCCCTTTTCGTACAGGGCGCGCAGAAACGGGTCCTTCTCCCTGAACACAGGGTCAATCCAGACGAGGTTGAAGAGCACCTGGAGGTCGAGATAATCCTCGTCCCTGAAGTACCGGAGGACAGCCTGGACCTCCTCTTTGGTGTTGTTGAGGCCGCGCTTCCGGAGGAGCTCCAGATACCTCGGGACCGGCCTTATCATGTGGTCCCAGTTCGCCTGGAAGAAGTACTGGAGCATGAAGGACTTGTCTTCCTTCGTAAGCTCGGCGACGGTCCTGGCGCTTATCTTCCCGTATGAGTCGTTCGCCTTGCCGCTCGCGTACTCGTTCAACTGCTCGATAAGGCACGGTACGAGGTTGAAGGTCTGGTGGACCTCCGGGAACTCGTCCAATATCGCGACCATGTCGTAGTAGTCTTTTGTCGCGTGGAAGAGGACCCACGGCATGGTGTACTCGTTCGTGGCCGGGTCCTTGTAGAGGGGCTGGTGCATGTGCCACATAAAAGCGATGTTTAGCCTGTTCGGCATGGCGTCTCTTTCCTTGCTTGCTGGTTACCTGCCCCTGAATACCTCTATGATGCCGCTGTCGGTGAGTAAGGCTATCCTCGAATGTCCAGAGGAGCCGTTCGACGATATGCCGGACTTCAACCCTTCGCCCCATAGCGTATCGCCGTTCTTCATGTCCAGCGCCTCGATATAGCCGTTGTCCTTCTCAAAGTAGCCGGTATTAAGGAAGCTCGTCCTGTGATTGGAGAGGACGAAGACCATCCCCTTGACGGCGAATATCGACGAAGACGGCCTGTTCCGGAGGTCCTTTTTCCATAGTATCGAGCCTGTTATCCTGTCGAGCGAGATTATCTGGTCAACGCCGAGTATCGTTATCGTCCGCGCGTCCGGCAGGACAAAGTCATAGGCCTTGAGGAGGTCGAAAGACCCCTTCGCCTCGCCTGTCACGGCGGAAAACGCCTGGACGGAGTTCTTGTCGTCTATCACATAAACGAGTCCGTTGTCGACGAGCGGGGTCCTTCTCGTCTTTATCGGCGAATCGAAGTCCCTGACCACTCCGGCCTTTGACCAGAGCTCCGCGCCCCTGTCAACGGAAATCGCGGCGAGCGAGCCGTCGGAAAAGAATACGAAGACGCGGCCGTCGGAGTATGCCGGGGAGCCGTTGACCCTCGGCTGGACGGCCCTGAACGTCGCGCGGGCGAAGGTCCAGAGCCTCTCCCCGGTCTTCTCATCCACCGCGTGGACCCTGTCGTCGGATGACGTGAATATTACGCGCCCGTCCACTACTATGGGGGAGGAGAGTATCTCCGAGCGTGTCTGGTAGCTCCATATCGAGTTGCCTGTCGCCTTGTCCAGGCACCTCATTGCGCCGTCTCCGGAGCCGAAGAAGACGCGGTCTCCGGCTACCGTCGGCGTCGCCTCTATCGGAAAGGAGGCGTTGAACGTCCATATTATTTTCCCGGAGGCCGCGTCGTATGAATAGAGCCGTTCATCCGTCGACGAGACGAAGAGCGCCCCGTCGTAGAAGACCGGGGACGAGGGCTGTTCCTTCGTATATCCCTTGAAGGCCGTGGAGGCGGATACGTCGTCCTCCCACGCTACGACGAGCGGAAGAATGATAGAATCTTCCGATACGTTAGTCCTCGAATACGACCTCATGAAGGTCTGCCACGCGGTCTTTTCCCCTATCGGAGGGGCTGACGCGCAACCCTGGAAGAGCAACGCGCCGAGGACGGCGCTAAACGCGAATTTTCTTAACGATGGCATCGGCATTATCCTGCATTTTTTTAAAGTCGTCTTCGGTTAGACCCGCGCCTAACGCGACCTTCAGCGCGCGCTCGTCGCCTGCGAGGTCCCCCGGGGCGTGCGAGTCGGTATTCAGAAGCAAGCCCGCGCCGCATCTTTTTCCGAGCGCGGCGACGTGGCCGTTCGAGATCGAATGCCCGGCGCGCGTCGTTATCTCAAGGTGCACGCCGTTTTTCGCGGCGAGCCCCGCGTCTGCCTCGGTTATGAGCCCCGGGTGCGCGAGTATGTCGGTTTTCGCCTCTATATACGCCCTGTTAGTCCCTGCTTCCACGGGCTCCGAGAGCGTTTCTCCGTGGCCCACAACGACGCGCGCGCCGAGTAAGCGCGCCTTCTTGACCATCACCGGTATGAGCCTCGGCGGTATGTGGGTAAGCTCCACTCCGGGTATGACCTTGAAGGTCCTGTCCGTATTCAACTGCCTCGCGACCTTGATTAGCTTTTTCAGGACGTCTTCGATGTTGGAGGCGTCCGCGTGGTCGGTTATGGCCATCGCCGCGTATCCGGCGACGCGCGCCCTCCTTACGAGCTCGGTGGGTATGAGCGCGCCGTCGCTCAAAAGGCTGTGCGTGTGGAGGTCTATCATCGGGGTCCCCCTCTGTGTTTAAATTGCGGCATAATCTTCCTTTAAAAGGTTGCTGAAAAGGCTGTAGAAGACGTCCTGCGCGACGGCCTTTCCGTTCTCCTCGATCCTGAAGAGCGGCTCGTCCGACTTAAGGCCCATCTCTTTCTTATACCGGGCCTCTTCGCCCTCTGCCCCCACGAAGACATGCGCCGCCGGGACCCGTCTCCCAAGGAGTATCTCCCTCTTTGCCGAGGCGAGGTCTTTTAACGAAGACTCCGCCCCTTCCCTGTCCCATAGGAGGACGATGGAGACGAGGTTCGATGAGAACGCCCTCCAGAGCGGCCCCATGTTCCTGACCGCAGGTATGGAAAAGATGGTAAGGTCGAGCCCGCCGTAGAGCTTAAGCGTTGCAACGGGCCCGAGCGGGTTATCCATCTGGGAGAAGGCCGACCTCGCGTCCACATGCAGTCCGGGTATCCTCCTGCACTGGGCAAGGAACGCCTGAACGAGCTTGCCGGAGGTGGCAAGGATGAGGACCCTCCCGTAATTCAAGCTCCCAATCCCGGAGAACCTGCTTATTATCTTCTCCCTTATGCTTATCATCTGGTCGTTCGTGAGAAAGACCTCGTCGCGGGCAAAAGTCCCGGCCGGCTCCTCAGCGAGGACCCCCCGGGCAAGGAGCCCCTGTATAGTCACATAGACGTCGTAGTCCGGGTGCGAAGACCTCTCGACGATCTCCCCTACCCTGCCGAGCGCCTTTGATATCTGTACGACCTCGTAGACTATCGGCTGAAGCCCCTTGGGGAGCGTCTCGGCCCCGGCGCGGGGCCGGAGCACCGCGTCCCTCGAGGGGAACTCAGACTCGCGCTTCCTGAACTCGTCGAGCTGTCTCATCCCCTCCATGAGGACGCCCCCGGCGCTCCCGCGTATCTTCCTCGGCGCGGTTATGGCCTTCGGGATGAACTCGAACTTGCCGTCCGTCCAGGCGAGGAGCCTGAAGAGCGCCTTCTCCTTCTCTATACCGTCCAGGACGGCGTTCAGTATGTGGCCGTCTTTTACGAATACGGCGCCTGAGCTCTCCCCGGATTTAAGCCTTAATTCCCCTTCCTTCCTGTTCAGGTGCAGGAACTGGAGGATGTCGGCGAGCGGCATGTGATTGAGCCTGCCCTCGAGTTCCTTGGAGCCCATGCCTGAGGGCGCGGATGAAAGCGACTTCCTGACCCTGACGGAGACCTCTTCGAGGTTGACGGGTTTCAAGAGGAATATGTCGACGCCGGTCCTGAACCCCTTTATGTCGGCTACGCCGTCGGATATAAAGAGGAACGGGACCTTCGCCGTGTGCGGGTTATTCCTGAGTATCTGGAAGAGCCGCTCGCCGCTTATGACCGGGAGATCGAAGTCCGCCACTATCATCGCGGGCGGGTCCTGAATGGAGAGCTCCAGGGCGCGCGCGCCGTCGCCGGCGGACTCTACCTCTAAGCCGAGCCCGGAGATATGGTCTGAAAATTCTTTCATCTCGCCTTCGTCCCTGAATGCGAGGAGGATGTGCTTTCTATCCATCAGCCGAGTTGTTCCTGCAAGGAGTATTCGTTCTGGAACTTCGTTATGAGCCCCTCGACGAGGAACTCGTCCGACGTATGAAAGCACGAGAATGTCTCGCCCCAGTTCTCCTTGCAGACGAGGGCGTAGCCCGACTCCTCGCTCAAATAAAAAGTGAAGGACGTCTCACGGAGCCTCGGGTCGTCAAGCAGTATGGGGGTCGCGTTCTTGACCTCGATCGAGCGGGAGCCGCCTTCGCCTACGAGGAAGACCTTTGCCGAGAGCGCCCCAGAGGAATTGAGGGACTTAAGGAGCGGGAGCCCCGGGTCGATGTCCCTGAACGCGAAGTACGCTATGCCGCGTCTTTGCGGCGACCGCAAGACCTCCTTGGCGACGAAGTCGTTGATCTGGTCGAGAAAGAATTCATTGAGCTCCTGATTCGCGCCCGCGTCGAACGTGGCGCACCCGGCGCCTTTTTGCCCCGCGCCCGTAAGGTCTCCGAGTATCTCCCAGAAGAGCCTGTTTCTGAAGCCCGCCTTCTCCCAGACGGACCCCCTGCGGTCAGAGGCCCTTTTGAGGGCCGCGCTTACGACCTCTCCGTAGCCCCTGCCGTCCTTTGGGAAAGTCGCGTTGGAGAGTATGGCCGAGGGCTGTCCCCGCTCCCTCGGAAGGTTAGCGGAAACGGCCTTCGAGATCTTCCTCGTCGCGGCGAGGGACCCGAACCAGTCGGTCTCCGGGAGTATGACGGTTATCTGCCCGTCGCCGGTAAGCCCGGCTACGTCGCAGTTCCTGATGGAGTCCACGCAGGCCCTGGCGGTAGCCCTAAGGGCCTCAAGGCCCGCGCCCTCGTCAATTGCGGGGCCGTGGTCGATCGTCAGGATGATTACCGAGAAGGCGCTGTTGTAACGCGCCGCGCGGAGGGCCTCAAGCCGCCCGTATTCGCTTACGAAAAAGCCGTCGTAGAACCTCCCCGGCACGAGCTTTCCCGCAAGAGCTGATAACGCTTCGCTTTCCAAAAATAAAAACTCCGTAGTCTTCTCATCAGGTCCCCGCAACCGTATGCGGGGCTTCTTAATAGCCCCTTCTGCCGGAGGCGATGGAGACCCTACATCTTGTATTTGCCGAAGTCCCCCGGGCTCATGTCCTCGAGGGAATCCAGAAAGTTCTTGGCCCCTTCCTTCAGGCCGTCCTTCCCGGCATCACGCAGATCAATGGACTTCGATTTTTCGACGACCTTCGCCTCGACGAATATCGGCGCGCCGGCCCTTAAGGCGATGGCTATGGCGTCGCTCGGCCTCGCGTCGATTGTAAAGCCGCCGTCCTTGGTAGTCATCTGTATGAGGGCGTAGTAGACGTTGTCCCTGAGGTCCACTATCTCGACCTTTTCTATGGCCGCGCCGAGGGACTTGAGTATCTCCCGCAGGAGGTCGTGCGTCATCGGCCTCGAGAACTGGATCTTTTCGAGCTCAGAGGCTATGGCGCTCGCCTCAAGCACGCCTATCCAGACCGGGAGCGTGTTCTTCTCTTCCATGTCCTTCAATATGACTATCGGGACGTTGGTAAACGGGTCGATGGCAAGCCCGGAGACCTTCATTTTTAACAGCATCTGTTGCTCCTTTTCATTTTCCCTGCGGGGGGAATTCCGCGCGGAGCGAGTTCGGATATGCCTCCGTTACGACTACTTCGACGATGGAATCGGGTAAAACGCCTTCATACGGGAAACGCACTATCCTGTTGCAGGAGGTCCTGCCTGAAAACTCGCGCTCGCCGGGCGCGGTGGAGGCTCCTTCCAAAAGGACCTCGACCCTCCTGCCTACGAGCTCTCTGCTCCTCTCAAGGGTTATGCACCGCTGGGCGTCCTGGAGCCTCTGAAGCCTCTTTGACCTTACGTCCGCCGGGACATGGCCAGTGAACGCCGCGGCCTTCGTGAGCGGCCTCGGCGAGTACATGAACGAAAAGATGTTGTCGAAGCGCAAGTCGCGAAGAAGCGCGATCGTCTCCTCGAATTCGTCCTCAGTCTCCCCTGGAAAGCCGACGATTATGTCGGTCGTGACGGAGATATCCGGGTGGAGATTTTTGATGAGCCTTACCTTCGAAGAGTAATGCGAGGCAGTGTAGCCCCTGCCCATTGCCTTAAGTACCCTGTCCGAGCCGGACTGGACAGGCAGGTGTATGTGCCTCGCGAGCTTTGGCTCCTCTCCGAAGAGGCGTATGAGCCCAACGGAGATGTCCTTGGGGTGCGAGGTTATGAAACGCACCCTCCTTATGCCGTCTATGCGGGCTACAAGGCGGAGCAACTCCGGGAAGGATACTTCAGCGCCTCCCGCGCCGTAGGAGTTGACGTTCTGGCCGAGGAGCGTTACCTCCTTTACGCCGCCTTCGGCGAGCCTCGATACCTCGCCGATTATATCGGCGCTCCTCCTGCTTACCTCTCTCCCCCTCGTGTACGGGACGATGCAATAGGCGCAGAAGTTGTCGCACCCGCGCATGATGGAGACGAAGGCCCTCCCGTCCGCGGCGGATAAGAGTCCGTACTCGTTCTCATCGATTGACTCGGACTGCTCGACGGCTACGAGCCGTCCCCTCTTTTTACTTATTTCTCCTATGAGGTCGGGGAGCCTGTGAATATTCTGGGGCCCGAAGACGAGGTCGAGGTACGGGGCCCTCTTCAGGAGTTTTTTGCCCTCCTGCTGGGCGACACAGCCGGCCACACCCAGGATGAGCCCCGGTCTCTCCTCTTTCAGCTCCTTGAACCTGCCGAGCGCCGAGTAGACCTTCTGCTCCGCCTTGTCCCGGACAGAGCAGGTGTTCAGGATGATAAGGTCGGCGTCCGTCGGCTTGCTGGTGCGCGTATAATTAATATTTTTAAGGAACCCAAGTATCCTCTCCGAGTCGTTGTCGTTCATCTGACACCCGAAGGTCTCAAGAAAAACCCTTTTTACGCCTTCTGCACTCTGCTCCATCTATCAAAAAGGTCCATTTTTTGCATAATTCGCCGGTATTTCATTTTAAGGCCCCTGGAACTCGGCAGTCAAGGGCCTTTTTAATTAACTTGTTGTTTTACAAAGGCTTTAAACCGCTATTGTATCAGACCGGCCGCCTCTTCCTTAGGCGGTTTTACTATCCAGGGGGATTGTACGTTGTATCTGGACTCGAGCCTGTCCCCGACCTTTGAGGCCTCTTCCCTCGATTTATAAAAGCCGACCCGCACCCTGTACCACTTGACCCCCTCCTTGGTGAATTCGGTCGTGTACGCAATGTAGCCGGATGCCTTGAGGGACTTAAGGAGCGAGTGCGCCTCTTTCAAGCTCGGGAAAGAGGCGACGTTTACCGCATACGGCTTTTTGGCGAGGGCCTTGCCTGCCTTCGCTACCTTGTCAAGCCACATCTGTCGAGCGTCTTTTGCCTTTTCCGCCTTGGAGACCTTTACTTCAGGCCTCTGCGCCTTGACCGGCCCTGCCTTACTGCCGGACTTCTGAGGAGCCGCGGGTTCAGTCTTTTTTACGGCCGGCTTTGGGGGTTCAGCCGCCTTTTTTTCGATGGCCGGCTCTGCCTTTTTCAAAGCGGCCTTTTCCTCCGGCTTCTGCGGCGCCTCAAGGGCCTTTACAGCGTCGGACGGCTTTGCCAAGGGCGCGGTCTCCATCACAGGCTCAGCGGGCTTTGTCTCCGCCTTCTGCGCCTCAGTCGTATGGACGTCAGCGCCCTGCCCCCCCTCTGACGGAGCGGCCTTTGAGCCCGCCTCCTGGAGCCCGATCCTCACCCTTTTGGATATGACCTCTTCCGTCGCGTCGTCCTTCTTGCATGACGGCAGGAGCATAACGGCCATTAGAAAGGCGGCGATCGATAAGGCTGAGATGGTTTTCAGTTTAGTCTTACCTTGCGGCGTTCCCAATCGAGGCCTCCGTTTTTTCATGCTTTAGGATGCTTGGCGTTATGAATACGAGGAGCTCCTCGTTCTGGAGCTCCTTCGACTTCGATTTGAAGAGTATGGGGCCGATGACGGGTATCTCGGAGAGATACGGGACCGAAGAGTCGGTGCCGCTCTCAACGGACCTGTATAGCCCGCCTATGACCACTGTGTCGCCGTCGCGGACGAGCACGTAGGTCGACGCGCTCTTTTCCGTCACGCCGGGTATCCCGTCGACGGTCCTGGAAAAATCAGCCTCGCTCTTCTCAGTCGATATGTTCAGGAGGACGAAGCCGTCGTCGGATATCTGGGGCGTTACGGTAAGGTCAATGCCCGTGGATATCTCCTCAAGGCCGGACGAAGACGAAGTCGTGGTATCCGTGGACGTCGTCTCGGAGGACTTCACCCTGTATGTCGTCCCGCTGTGGATCTTGGCGGCCTTGTTGTTTATGGTGGCTATCCTCGGCCTCGAGACGATCTTCAAGTCCCCCTTGGATTCCGCGGCGGTAAGCTCGAGGTCGAGCGTCAGCTTGCTCGAAAGCGACCCGATGATGATGCCGACGCCTGATGTCGGCGACGCTACGGGGAGGTTGACGGCGAAGCTCCTGCCGCCGGTCGAAGTCGAGAGCGACTGGCCGCCTGTGACGGAGTCCGACCCGGAGTTGTACGCCCCTCCCCACTGGATTCCGAGCTGTTTGGAGAAGGTAGAAGACGCCTCGACTATGCGCGCTTCTATCAAGACCTGCGCCGAGGGGGAGTCAACGCTCTTTAAAAGTGCGCGCGCCCTCGCGATGTTCCTCGGGAGGTCCCTTAAGATGACGGAATTCGTCCTCGCGTCCGAATACGCCACACCGTCGGCGCTCAATATGCCTTTCAACTGGGGCACGGCGACAGCCGGGTCCGCGTAGTTGAGTTTGACCGTCTCTATCGACATCTCGTCCGAGAAGTCGACCTTTTTCCCGACCCAGAAGACGTTGTTCTGTATGGTATATGTGAGCCCGTTCGCCTTGATGATGATCTCAAGGGCGTCCCTGAACGGGATGTCCTTGAAGCTAACCGAGACCTTTCCTGAGACACCCTCGCCGAGTATGATGTTAAGCCCGCTCTGTTGCGCGAGCGCGCGGAGAACGTCCGTAATGTCGGCCTCCCTCACCTCGATGGAAAAGAGCCTCTTTTCATTCCGTAAGGCGTCCTCGGCCTGGCCTGGAGACGCGGGGGCCGGGATAATGAAAATGATGGAGAGGACGAGGAGGAAGGACGCGAAGGCGCGTCGTGAAGGCCTGTTTAACCTCATTTTTTTAGCTCCGGGACCTCTGTGAGTTCGAGCCTTATAGAGCCATTTTCTCCTTGAAGTATAACATGAGTCCTGCCTATATCAACGATTTTTTGCCCTCCGATGAGGCTCCCCCTGTAGACGATATTCTCGTTGATGATAGCCGACGGACGCGTCTCGTTGTAGAAGACGGCCTTAAGCCGGAGCTCCTGCTGAGGGGCTGTCGAGGGGCCCGAGACGCGCACCTCGGGGACAAAAGGGTCCCTTCCCCACGCGAGAGGCTCCGCCTTTGTCTCAGGGAGCGCGTTCCGTAAGGAGAGGGATTCTTCAGCCGCGCCGGCAAAGGGAGTTATCAGCAGGGATATCGTTATCAGTAGTATGGGTATGCAGGTCTTCATCTTCCGTAGCTCAATATATAGGCGCTGAGATATACTTCAGCCGTAAGGTCCGCGGCGTCGCCGCCCTCTATCATGAAGTTATCGACGACCATGAGCCTCGGGAGCCTCTCGATGCGCTCCAGGTAATCCCCGAATGACTGGAACTTCGCCTCCATCTTTATATGGAACGGTAGCCTGGAGAGCTCGCCCTTTGCCTCGGGCTCCAGAGGCTTTATCGATACTATCCTTATGCCGCGCGGGAAGTCGCTCTCGGAGAACTCCGAGAGTATTCTGGAGACCTGCTTATCCGACGGCAAACGTTCCTTGAGGCTTTTGAGCCTCCCCTCGACGGTCTTGAGGTTTACCGTAGCGTCGCTCACGGCCTTTGACAGCCCTTCCGACGCCCGCGACTGGGCCTCCGCCATCTGTATCTCCGAGCGCAGGGCCTCGCTACCCGACCTCAGCGCATGCATCTCGTCTATATTCCTCTTATAACCGAACCTGTAGAAGAGGAGCGAGAGGATGACAAGTACGCCAACGGCGAGGGCCTCCCGCTTAAACGACTTAAGGAAAGAGAAGTCCACGTCCTTCAAGCGCCTTAGCGCGTCACCATTCATAGAGCACCTCGCCTGTCTTTCTCAAGGTCGCGTAGACCTCGAAGTCATAGACGGATGTGCCGCCCATCTCCCTTTTCTGCGAGTACGAGAGGGCCGCGTCCCTGAAGTTGCCGGAGTTCTCTATTTTGAAGATGAAGTCGGCGATCGCCCTGTTGTTTGTGGCCGAGCCGAGGAACTTGACCTTTTTCTCAGTCGTGCCCTGTACGTCGGATGTGGAGAGGGACCGGAGCCACACGCCCTTAGGCACCTCGTGGCTGAGCTTTTTGAGCACGAACGACCAGGATACCCTCCTGTCCTTCAGCTCAGAGGCGACTCCAAGCCTCTGGCTGAGCTCCCCTTCCGCCGCGTGTATATCCGAGAGTTTTTTTGTCAGGAGCGCGTACTCGGAGCTCCTGCCCGAGAGGGCGTCTTTTTGGGAGATGAGCGCGGCCTCCACGGCCTTAAGCCCCTTAAGCTCCGTTCGCTGGAGCGCGAAGACCGCTACGAGGAAAAGGAGATAGCAGGCAAAAGAAGCGATGAAGGCGAGCCGCCACTTCCTTATGCGCCATCCCCTCTGTATCTCTTCGGGTATGAGGTTTATGCCCTTCATGACTTCCTCGCGGCGAGCCCTACGGCTATCGTCAGGCACGGGGCGATTTCCGCGAGTTCCGCCCTGTCGAACGCCTTCGGTATCTGTATGGACCTCAATGGGTCGTCCTTGAAGACAGGGACCGCTATTATCTTCGAGATGACAGCCTCTATGCCCTTGAGCCTTGACGAGCCGCCAGAGATGAAGAGCTTGGCTACGCTTCCCTCCCTGAACTGCGCCTGGAAGTAATCGAACGACCGCTGGACCTCGGTGCAGAGCCTCTCGACGGCCTGGGTGAGGAGCTCCTTCGCCTTGTCCTCATTTTCGTCTTCGGCAGTAAGACCGAAGGCTATCTTGTAATCCTCGGCGTCCGCCTCGGGCTTACCTATCCCCGAGGCGAGGAACTTAGTGAAGTCAGCGCCTCCCATCCCTATCTCGCGCGTAAAGGAGAGCTTCTTGTCCTTGAGTATGGCGAGCGTGGATTTGGTCTCGCCGATATCGAGCATCGCGTAGTTGACGCCGGGTTCCCAGGCGTTGCTGATGTTGAATGAGAATAGGAGCGCGGAAGGAGCGACCTCGAGGACGCGGAGTTCGAGGCCCGCGTCCCTGAAAAGGGAGATGGTGCGTTCAACGTCGCTCCTTACCGCCGCGAAGGCGACGATGGATACGGTATTGTCCCCGGGTTTGGCTGTCTTTGCGGCGCTCATGTAATCGAGGATGAGGTCTGCCGCGGATACCGCGATGGCGAGGTCTTTGCGCACCTCCCAGCGGACCGCCTCCTTCAGGTCCTTTTCCGGCATGACCGGGAGTTTCAAATGCTTGAATATGAGAGAGGGGCCGTTCATAAGGGCGGCGGCCCTCCTGCCCTTTATCCTTTTGGCCTGCAATATGCCGGAGAGAAAGGGGGGCGTCACCGGCACTGCCTCTCCGCCCTCGCTGGGCAATCTGAAGAGGGCCGCGCCTGCGAGGGTATAGGAGCCTTCAGTCCCAACGAGAGAGACGACCTTCACCGAATACGACCCGATGTCAACGCCTATGAGGTTACGTTTGCCGGGTAGCATCAGCCCTCACGCGCTTTTATTATGAGCCCGGATTTAAGCCTCATGACCTTTTTAGCCGCCTCTTCGCCCTGCGGGCCTGTACGGTCTTTCTCGAGGAAGCGCTCGTATGCCTCCAGCGCCTCCCTTGTCCTCCCCTGTCTTTCCAGCGCCACTCCAAGGTTTAAAAGCGCGTCCGCGTAGCCGGGGTCTATCTTCAACGCCTCTTTGAGCCTCTTGACCGCTGAGGCGGCATCTCCCTTCCTCTCGAGGAGCGCGCCAAGGTTATTGAGCGCCTCGATGTGGCGCGGGTTCAAGTCGAGCGCCTCCTTAAGGAGCGTCAAGGCCTCTTCCTCCCTCCCACTGAGAGCGAGAGCGAGCGCGAGGTTGTTGTAGTATGCCGCTTCAACCGGCCTTAGAGCGAGCGCGGCCTTGAATTCCTTTTCCGCGTCCCCGTACTGCATGGACCGGAACAGCTCAATCCCCTTGGCGTTATGCGCCGAAGGGTCCACGTCCGTCTTTGGTCTCCGCGGCGCGGAGATGGAGGCCTTAAGCGCGTCAAGTCCGGGGTCGTCATTAGCGGCGCGCTCAACCTTCTCAACGGATGATAGGAGCGAGTACGCCGCGTACCCGGCCGGGATGAGAACGACGAGCAACACGGCAACGATAACCGCGGCCTTAGGCCGCCTACTGCCCGCGGAAGGCGGCGTAAACTCCGCAGGTGGGTTGTAAGCTGATCTGGCGGCCTCGATTTTTTTAAGGGCCTGGTGTATTAGGCTCATCTAAGGTAGCACCGTGAAGTTATAGACCTCCGGGCCTATGAAGAGCCCGGCTATAAAGGCAAGGACAAAGGCAGTCGCCGCAATCGGTGCCATGTACCTGCCATAGGAGGGTCCTGCCTCGCTTCCGGCGACTGCCGCCGAGGCTCCGTTTTGCAGATACCCGTCAGACTCGAGTTCGGATACCGCCTTCCTGACGGTCTCGGCGCCTATGGTCCGGCTCTCGTCGATGAATGCCGCGGTAAGGGCCCTGTCGCAGACTATATTTATCATCCTCGGAATCCCCTGGCTCTTATCGAATACGAGCCTCATGGCGTCTTCCCTGAACTCGACCTTTCCGCCGCCGGCGACCTTCAGCCTGTTTTCGATATACGACTTCGTCTCCAGGAGGTCGAGCGGGTTCAGATGGTATCTTACGATGATCCTCTGATTGAGTTGCCGGAGCTCCGGGAGCGAGAGCTTGTCCCGAAGCTCAGGCTGGCCGACGAGGACTATCTGGAGGAGCTTCTCCTTTTCCGTTTCGAGGTTCGAAAGGAGCCTGACCATCTCGAGGGTCGCGGGGTTAAGGTTCTGCGCCTCGTCTATGATGACGACGGCCGTGCCGCCCGAGGACGCCTTTTTCAAGAGGAACCTGTTGAGCTCGTCGAGGTGTTCCTTTACCGTGTCCTTTCCGGGGTTAAGGCCGAAGTCAGCGGTGATCGTCTTTAATAAGTCCTCCTCGGAGAGGACCGGGTTCAAAATAAGCGCGCTCTCGGTGAGCGCGGGCAGTTTCTCAAGGAGCGCCCTGCAAAGCGTAGTCTTGCCGGTGCCGACCTCGCCGGTAAGCAGTATGAACCCTTTTCTCTCCACGATGCCGAACGAAAGGAGGTCTATCGCCTCGCGGTGCTTCTTGCTCAAGTAGAGGAACTTGGGGTCCGGCGTGATGTGGAAGGGCTTTTCCTTGAGGAAAAAGAATTTCTCGTACATTAGGGGCCTTTTTTTCAGGATTTTAGGGGGTCTTCGCCCCCCCATGACTAAAAAATCGGCAGTTTTGGGGAAATCTATAGCCCTTTTGTCAAAAAACCTTTAAAAATTACGGCTATTATATCCAGTTCAACACCTTTTTGAAAGAAAATTATCTCACCTGAACTCGTGCCACTCTATGATGTAGACGTTGACCGACCCGCAGTCACCTGAAATGGTCACGGTATCCGTAATCGTCCGGTACTGGTCGTTTGTCCCGCCGTCGGTCAAAAAGAGCCCGCTCGCCGGGGGCGGCGCGGAGTTAAGCGTCGGAGAGTATGTCCCGGCAAGGAAGGTGGACGGTATGACAACCCCTCCGCCTCCGCCCGAGCTTGTAGGAGAGCCGAATACGAGCGTCTGTGTCGCGCCAGCCGAGAGCGTCACGGCGGAATTCAGGTACGCCTGAAAGACGGAAGAGCCGCCGGCTGACGAGTCGTTGAAGGCGAAGTAACTCCCGGTATTCGGCGTCATGGACGTCGTTCCGCTTATATTCTTAAGGACCATGGTAAAGGAGACTGTCGCGTTGCAAGAGGCGGACGCCGGGGAGAGCGACCCCCAGTACTGGATATTCGCCTTGTTCCAGCCGGTAAAGCTGACAATATCGGTCCCTGATGAGTTCAAATAGGCCGCGGTGACGGTCGCGGTGGTGTTTGTGGTGCTGTTCGGGGCTATTAGCGCGACCGTTGCCTCGCCGTTTGCGTCGGTCACGGCTGTAGCCGGAGAGAGCGTGCCGTTCGTCGTCGAGAAGGTCACGGTCTTTCCGGCGACCGGCGTACTACCTGAGACGAGTGTGGCGGTCATGGTGTAGGTCGCGCTACCGTCGGCGTAGACCGGGCCGACCGGAGAGTGCGCGACCGAGAGTCCGTAGGCCGTAACCGTCACATAGGTGCCTATCTCCGCCTCCGACCCCCCGCACCCTCCCCTTGGGACCGGGTTTACCGGGAAAGCGACTACCTTGTCTGAAGTGACCGTCTCGGTCGTCGAGTACGTTATCGAGAACGCCTTTGTGCCGCCCGTTGGTATGTCGTTCGCGGAACTGCTCGATTGAAACGTCACCTTTGTCCCTCCGCAAGAGCCTGTCCACCCGGCAGGGGCAATAACCGACGAGCAGGTCCAGTTGCCTCCGCCTCCAGGGAAAGATATCTCGATATTTTTAAGGGTACAGGCGCCTCCGTTGTAGACAGACCAGGTTAGGGTCTGGTTCGCAGTCCCGCTCGCTATGACCGAAGGAGAGACCGTCGCCGAGTACTGGGAGATAGCGCCGGAGTTCGACGTAGCGGTGTTCGTTGTCGCGCCTCCCGAGGCCGTACCGTAGCCTGTGAGACAGTACGTCTGGCCGAGAGACCCGGTTATGGCGTAAGTCCATGAGAATGCCCCTGTTGAGCCGCTTCCGAGCGATGAGATGGACGATGGCGAGGGGCCGCTTAAGAGCGTCTCTGTCGCCCCGCCGGCGCATGGGGTAAGGGCCGAAGGCGCGATATTGATGAGGGCCGACGTACCGTTGTTCCTGACCTCCATCTCTACAGTCACAGACTGCCCGGTTATGACGCTTTCAGGGGTTACGGTGATAAAGGCGGTGAAGTTGCCGATGAGGACCGTGTTCGAGTTAAGGAGTACGGAGTTCGCGGTGGACCCGGAATTTGTCGCGCGCGTCGTAAAGTAGACCGTCCCGGTCGACGTCGCGCCATACAACCATATTAGCACCCCTGTTTGCCCAGCCGTGAGCGAGTACTGCGTCTTCGCGTAGACAACGGCGCCTGTCGTGTGGGAGGCGGCCGTCGTCAGGTTGCACCCGCGCGTAACGCCGGTAAAGGTAGTCGCGGTCGTCCCGGTGTAACAGACGTCCTCTGAGTCGATCCTTATGGCCCCCGGCGAGGTGAAGCCGGCGGTCGACGCTACGGTTATAATCGTCGCCGAGGAGGTGTGGTTGCCGTCGAGTCCGGTCGAGCCGTAGTAGGGGCCCTCCGAGAGGGTCGCAATCGCGCTCGACGGCGTGGGCGGCGTCGGGGTAGATGTTATATTCGACTGCGTTGTTGTCGAGCGGTTTGTCACCTGCATGGTGAGCGTTATCGTCCCTCCGACGCCGAGGGACTCAGGTGTTGCAACGAGTGTCGCCTCAAAGGACCTCCGTGTCCACGTCGGGAGCGCGCCAGAGCGGGAGAACCCGCCCTGGGTGTCGACGGTAACGCTCGTAAGCGTATCCCCGGCGACGTCCGCAGAGGCGGCAAGCGGCAACATTGTAATATTGAAGACGAGGCTCCCGCCGGGTGATATACGGCTCGTGGTGGAGCCGCTGCTGCACGCGCCTGAGCCCTGTGTCAGCGCGAAGGTTATCCTGTCTGGCTCCGCCTCCTTTATGCACCACCCTGCCGGAGGGACGGTAGCTGTGCTGAAGTTGTATTTGGCGATGTCTATCCTGAATGTTATCTCCCTTATGTCCTTGGTGGAGCCGGTTATATTCGTAACCGTAAACGGGATTACGGCGTTCGGGTCCTGCATGGTGACTTCCGTGCCAGCTGGGACGGTCACTGAGAATGTCTCGGCGGCCCCGGCGAGCGCGTGGAACAAAAGCGCCGTGACCAACGCGAGCGCAAAAAAGATGTATGTGCGTGCTCTCATTTATTCACCTTAAAGGCGTGCGGCTGAAACCGGAGAAGACCTCTCTCCTCGCGTTCTGATGCCTGCCCAATGATATCACGGCCCTCATGCAGGAGTCGTACGGAGGCCCGGCCGGTTGACCGCATGTGGACCCTGTGCCGAAGTTCGTCTCGTCCGGGTGGGCTATCCTGAGCTTGTAAACGTCCCCGACGGCCCCGGTGACGCGCGCGGTGTACGTAAGGGTTGCCGGAGGCGCGGTCTGGACACGGTAGCGGACCGTCTCCGGTATATTTGCCGTAGCCGAGGACGCAATGAGTGTGGCCGAGGCCGCGGGGTTGTTGCAGTCCGCGACGCTGTTGTCGTAGAGCTCAAGCGCCATGTTCGACGCCGACGACCACGCAAGCGACACATAGACCGTGCGCGCGGGGTTTGCGCCGGTTGAGACTATGACGGACTCGAACGGCTCGCATTTATTCGATGCCGTGAGGGTAGAGTCCCTCGACTCGTACTCGAGCACCTCAACGTCCATTGTGCCTCCGCCGACGGGCTTGGCGAGGTAGCCGTCCTTCCATAGCCAGTAAGTGCTTACAGGCGTTCTCTTAAGATGCCCTATCGCGGCCTCAAGCCCGCCCTCTGCCGCGAAAAGCGCCCTTGATGACAAGACCTCTCCGGTGGATTCCTCCACGCCTGTAGAAAATATGGAAACGAATATCACGCCCGAGAGGGTCAGGACCGCGAGGACAAGTATCACGCCGATGATCGACGCCCCCCGTCCGTTCGATATCAACCGTTTCATCTAAAGCCCCTCGGGTGGACCGAGGCCCTGAACGGCACGGACTCGGCGCCGCTTGTGAGCGTCATGTTGAGTATTATCACCCACGTCTCGTTCACGGCGGCCGCCGGGGTGCCGTCGCTTTTAAGGTATTCGAAAGACGCCGCGGATACGTTATCGGCGAGCGTGTACTCCGGGTCGACGGCAACTGCTCCAACGCCATAGCTGAGTTTCAGCGTCCCGGCGTCGTACCTTAACCCCACCCTCTCGTAATTGGCCGTTACGAACTTCAAGTCGGTGGCTGTCCATGTCGTTACGTCCGCGGCCTGGGGCACGCAGGAGTTCCCTGCCGTGGTACAGCGCATAAGGCGCATCTCGCGGGAAGCCCTCTCGACAACGAGCCTCCCCTGGGACGAGAGCTCTTTCCTTATGTCCCCGGCCTCCAGCGACTTCGCCCCCTGGAACATGATGGAGGATATGACGGTGCCGATGATGCCGACGAGGACGATGACCATGACCGTCTCGATAAGGGTGAACCCCTTTTTATCGAACGGACCGGTCATCATCAGTGGCTTGTCATGACGGTCACAAAGTCCGATGAGCCGCCCCCCCACGATACATTCACCCTCACCCTTTTGGCGTTTATGTCGGAGTCGGAGCAACCAGGCATGGTGCCGTTTGAGGTGTCAAGATCGGCCTCCTGCACGCAGAAGACCTCGACCTCGCGGGTGAACCTGTCGAACGGCGCGGGCAGTGTAGCCGGGACCTCAGAGACTATAGTATTGAAGCCGTTCGCCTTCTTGTCGGCGATCAACCTCTCCACCTTCTCCTGCGCGAGCGCGGCGGCCTGCGCGAGCGTTACCGCGTCGGGCCTGCCGGAGAGGCCAGCGAAGTACATGAGGATGCCGGTGCCGGCTATCGCCAGCACCACTATGACCATTACGACCTCTATAAGGGTGAAGCCCTGTTCGTTTCTCATCATTGTGCCGTAGCCATGCCGGTGACCGGCGTAACTGTCACTGTCCCCGTAATCGCGCCCTTTGCGACAGTTACGGTCTTTGAGGCCGTAAGCCTCACTCCGTCGCTGTCGTAAGGCACGCCCATCGTATCGAACTCCAATATCCCGGGCGCCGAGCCGCCGAAGTCCGCCGAGACCTGAAATCCATCGAAGTCGCCTGTGTCCATGCGTACGCAGAAGAAGGAGTCGCCGGACGCGGGGTCCCTTGCGCTCTCCACGGCTCCGGAGCCGTTGGGATTTTCGCCCCATGTGCCGTTGTTGTCCGCGTCGTTTACTATGGTGTATTGGGACGAGCCGGGACAGCTCGCGTCCGCGACGTTGAACCTTATGCGGTACCTGAAGGTCGGGTTCGTGGCGTTCGGGGTGTCGAGGTTTGAGCGGAGGAGCACTAAGGACTGCGCGTAGCGGATATCCTCCTGGACCTTCTTTGTAAAGACAGGGACGGAGATGGCAGAGGTCCCGCCAAAGATCATCGGATACGCGACGGCGGCGACTATCGCCGTAAGCGTGATCACAAGGACGAGCTCTATCAGGGTAAAGCCCTTATTCACGGACGGCATTATAGTATTTTGGGAGTGAACATTCAATCGTTATCGAGGTCATAGATGAATATGGAGTATCCGACGTTCCCGGAGGGTTTCATATCCCTAAAGACCCTGTAATAGTCCCTGTCAGCGAGGTAGACGCCCTGGAGCATGGTAGCGCTTATCGCGAAAGAGCCCTTGAGAGCGACCGCGTCTTTTACGTTCACGGGCGCGAGTATCGCGTAGCTCGGGAGGTACTCATAGTCTATGCCGAAATACCTCGGGTCAGAGAGGCCGAAGTACGCAAGCTTTATCCTGTCGATATGGTTTTTATCCATGTAATCCTTGAGACCCTTAAGGTCCTGCCCCCAGTCGAGGTTGGAATCCACAAGATATTTGTAGCCGTTTTGAGGGCCTCCGATGAACTCGTTAAAATAAGCGAGCTGGTGCGGATAAATCGAAACCGCCGAAAAGGCGTACCAGGCTATCAATAGGGCGAAGACGAGTCTGGCAACCCTCGCGCTCTTTGTATTTATTAGCGGGACGAAACCGATGAGCGTGAATATGAACGGATAGACCGGGAGTATATGGCGGATGCCGATGTTGACCTTTTGAAGGGACATCGCCGTAAAAACGATAAGCGCCGGAATGACGAGCCACAGGCACTTTCTGATTTCACGGACCGCGAAAAGGTAGAGGACGGAGGCGACGAGGAGTATCAGCGCCGGGATAGGCGTCTTTATGAGGAACGCGACGATAAAGTAATACCACCAGCCCGTGCTCGTATACCCTCCCATGAGAAAGGCCGCCTTGCCGGTGGACGCCCCCATGACGACCCCGGCGACACTGTAAAGGTACGCCTCCGGGAGGAGCCGCCAGGACCTCGCAAAGTCAAAGGCAGGCGTCAGTGAAGATGATTGGAAAGCGGACCAATTGAGCGGCTCGTAGTTGGGGCTCCCGGACCGGAACCTGAAACCGTACAAGGCCCAGAGGCAGAGATAGACGGTAATGACCAGTAACGCGTAATACGGCAGGGCCTTTTTGCCCTCCCGCCTTAATGCGATTCCGAAGGACGCAAGGACAATAGGGGAAAGGAGTAATGCCGTATGCTTCGAGGCGAGCGCGAAGGCTATCGCTACTGCCGCGGCTGTGGCCCTCCATGCCGTAACCCCCTTCGCGTCAAGGCGATAGAGGAAGTAGAGCGATATAAAGAAAAAGGCGGTAATAGGGAGGTCTGTCGTGGCGATGGAGGCATTCGCGATAATATTGGGACAGAGCGCATAGAGAAAGAGAGATAGGAGCGCGCCCTTTCCCCCCCAGAGCTCCCGCGACCAGACAAAGACGAATATACCGAGTAGTGCGGCGAGGGTTATATTGCCAAGCCTGCTCCAGAAAAGGATTGTGCCGCCGTCGACGCTGTTCTCGTAGAGGAACTTAAGCGAATACGGGAAGAAGTTTGAGTCGGGCGCGCCCTCCGGACGGACCTTCTCGTCAAAGTCGAGGTCGAGAAACGCGGCCGGGAGCGCGCCTGATATGGCTCTGCCCAGGACCGGGTGGTTAAGCGGCGAGAGCCAGTCCATCCCGTTTTTTACATAGGCGTAACCCGAGAGTATGTGCGCGGACTCGTCCCATGTGTTGTTTTTTTTAAGCGCGACGGATGAAGCGGTTGCGATGAATACGACGAGGATGCACGCGGCTATGGCTCCGGAGATAACGCCTGCTTTTGAGGCCCCCCCCCCTCTCAAGCCTTCCTCCCCTTAATGTCTATTATAAAGGCGATCGCGTACGCTACGAGGCTGACGACGTAGAGCCCGTTGAAGCCCATCGCCATCGAAAGGTACTCGGACATACCGCCGACGACCGCGCCGAAGATATTCGAGCCCATGTCGACGTCCATCCTCTCCGAGCCGGCGAAGGATATGCCGAAGACGAACGACGCGAAGAATATCGGGGCCGAAATGAGGAGGAGCGATACGGCGAGCTTTGCAGTCCAGTTGAGCCCGATAAACAGACTCAAGGGCAGGAAGTAAAGGACGGCGAGCGATGCGAAAATAAGCAGGTACGGGACAATGACGGACTCCATGTACCACCTGTGTATTATGAAGTTGGCGAGGAGGACGGATGAGAGTATCGCCGCGATGACTATGGAGACGACCGTCACCGTCGAGCCGAAAAGGAGCGCGAATGATGTTATTGATTTTGTCTCAAGGAGCATGAACCCGAGCCCGAGCATGAAGAATTTGAGGCTGAAGGCCCCATGACGCCCTGCTACGACCCTTATGAGCGCGAAAGAGATGACGGGCACCAGGAGGAGCATCGACCAGTACTCCCTCGGTATCTTCTTCCCGTCGAGATAGAGGAACGGCCAGTCGTCGGTGGGGAGCGTCAGGGCCCCTATTGTACCGAAAGATATCTCCTGGAGCCCCTCGATCGCCTTCTTTTTGCCCCTCACGCCGGGGCCAGCGACGTAGGAGATGTTGCCGGAGACCGGGCCGATCGGCGCGTATACGACGAGGTCTGCGCCGTATACGTCTTTTAATATCTCATAGAGCTTCGCGCGCATGTCAGGCCTGGGCGCGTTGTAGTTGAGCTGGAGGACGCCGTCGCCGGTCAGGAGCTCTTTCGTCTGTTTGAGGCTCTCGTAGGTGTAGACGAAGTTTTCGGTCCTTATGTTCGACATGTGCGTGAGATGGTACTGGGAGTCGAGGAAGCCTATGACGACAAGGTCGTATTTTTTCTTAGTCTTGTGGAAGAAGGCCCTCGCGTCGTCCACGTGGACAGAGACCCTTTCGTCCAAAAACGGCCTGTGCGGGGACAAATGAGAGCCGAGCGTGATGAATACAGGGTCTATCTCGACGGCGTCTATGTAGGAGGCGCCCTGCCGGAGCGCCATCGCCGTCTCGTTGCCCGCCCCCGCGCCGACTACCATGACGGTCTTTGGAGCGCCGAGGTCATATGGTATTTCGTAGATGCGGCGGGACTCCTTGTTGAGGGCCGCCTCCGGGCCTTTGTAAACGAGATCGAAGTTCATGGAGCCGACCTGCGGGTTTCCGTTCGTCGTAGAGATGAAGCCGGAGCCCGGTTGCGCCGAGAACGGATAGACCCTGATCCTGCTGTACGGGGACCATACCTCGGCGCCGAAGTGGGCCGAAAAGACGAGGAAGAGGGTTATGATAATAGAGGCGGCGTTGAGATAAAAGACCACTCTGTTCGAATACTTTCGGCTGAGCCAGAGCGTCGGCACGAGGAAGACGGCGAACCAGACGAGAGGCGTCGTCCAGAGCCACCCCGCGATGGCGAAGAGGACAATGCCGGCGAGCGCCCCGGCTACGTTTATGGAATAGGCGCGCAAAGGCCTGAACGCCGACATGGCCCGTATCGTCTCCTGCCCGAGCGGGATGAAGTAGAGCGCTATTGCGACGTAGAAGAACACGAGGACGCCCAGTATCGGGACGGACTGCGCCCTGGTGTTCGCCCAGAACTCCGGCCAGATAGACTCGTCCTTGAGCGAGTGGTCGAGGTCTATGCGGAGGTAGTCGTTAAAATAGATGATGATGGTGACAAGTACGAGCGAGGCTATGGGGATGAACTCGATGTAATTCCTCTTCGACCTCGACGTGAGAAAACCAATGCCGATCCCGAGGAATATGGCGATCAAAATCGCGTTCTTGTAGTATGACAGCAGGTATATGTTCGAGGAGACGTACCTTATGAACATCATCTCGCCGAAGAGCGTCAAAAAGCTTATGATGAAGAGATTAAGTCCCGGCCTCTTGTCAGTCATCAGTCCCTTTTCTTCCTTGCAAAATGGAATATCCCGAATACAACGAGCGACATGGCGGCGGCAACGCTCACCCACGCGCCCGCGTAAAAGCTCATTGGGCGGTACTCGAACCTTACGACATGCGCTCCGCCCTCAAGCGGCACGGCCCGGAGCACGTAGTCGGCCTTTAAAATCCTCTCTTCCTTCCCGTCTACAAATGCCTTCCAGCCGGGATACCAGGACTCTGAAGCAACAAGCACGGACCTCGCAGGGCAGTCGGTATGGAGCTCCATTGAGTTCATCTTATAACTTACGACTTCGACTTTGCAGTTCCGCATGGGGCGTGCCTCGGCCTGTCCGCCCGGCCACGGTTCTTCTTCAAGCAGGACTGTTTTTTTAGGGTCGAAGCCTCTGCCGGAGATTGTTGCGGCGAACTCGTCGGACTTCGTAATCACCCTGTAATCAGCGGCCAGACTGAAGCGCGGCACGAAGTCGAGGTTCTCATAAATCTTCAAGGCCCTCTCAGCCTCCAAGCCCGTCGCGCCTGGAAGCGCGCCTACGACCTTTACGAGCCTGTATCGCTTTGACCTTATCTCAGGTATAGATACCACGTATCTTACGTTCAGCAAAGAGGGTATATTGGTCTCGTCTATCGAAGACCGCCTGGACATGATGTCGTAGAGGCTCGCATAGTCCCCGCGTTTCATCACCTCGACGCCGTTTATGTCGAATACGCGGAAGAGGAGGTTGTAGCCGGTCAGCCGCTCCTTGTGGAGGTCCATTTTCCTTAAGACGTCGCTGTCGAATTTTCCCGCGTCCTTCACCTCGACGTTCACGTCCATCGTCTTCGGCGTGACGAATACCCGGAAGAGCCCGTTGTCCTCCGCCGCCATCCGCCCGGTCATGAAACCCATCACATTGCCCTTGTCGTAATAGGCCGTACTCTTTGTCGAGAAGTAGTAGCCCTCGTGCGCGAAAAAGAGGTCTATTGACAGCATTGCGACGACGAACCAGGGGAGGAGCCGCAGGGCCTTTGACCTGTACGCGAAGTACAGGCCGATAGAGAATACAATGAAGAAGGCGAGGAGCCGCTTGGTGTTGAAAATATTTATTTCAGCCCTGTTGTACTCGGGATAGTCTATTCCCCTATCCACAAGGAACGCCTTGACCGCCTGGCCTGAGAAGCTCAGGTACCCGAATGCGGCGGCAGAGAGTGTGGCGGCCGCAAGGAGCAAAAAAATGACTTTCAACGCGGACTTCCGCTGTTTTCCGGCGGCCTCGACGAGCGCATCACAGCCAAGCCCCGCGGCGATGGAGATAAAGAGGAACGGCGCGAAGAGGAACTTTACCGGATACCTGAATTTGTCAAAAAAAGGCGACCATGCGTGGAGGTACTGGTAAAATAGGAAGTTGCGGCCCATCGAGAGGCTCAAGAAAACGAGGGCGAGAAGCACGAAAGGCACGGCCCTTCTCCTTGCCTTCATGAAAAAGAATATGGAAAGCACGAAAGGCACTGCCCCGGTGTATATGGTCTTAAGCCAGCTCTGGTTGGCCCAGTATTTATCCTCGTTCACGCCGTACCCGAACGGGTCTGGGATGAGGAACTGGATGAAGTCCTTGACATCCAGCGACCACGTCGTCGCCTCAAAGAAGGAGAGCCCCCCTGCCCTCGTCGAATGGCGCGCCAGCTCGATGAATGGGAATAACTGCACAGCCCCTAATGATACGAAGACAGCGGCTGTTGTAATAAGCAGGGCCGCCCTTTTGACAAGACTCGCCCTCGCCGCGGCGCCGTCAAAATCAAAGATGCCCGGGAAAAAAGCGAGTACGGACAAGAGCCCGAAAGTGCCGAGGAAGACTTCAATCCCGCCGCCGGTGAACATAACCGTCATAACTATGCCGGTGAAAACGGCGTAGCCAAACGAGGCGCGCCGCAAGGCCCTTAAGAAGAGGAATACCGCAAGCGGCGTCCACGCGGCGGAAAAAAGCGTGGACATCACGTTGTGCGCGGAAAAGAGATACCCTCCGAGCATGAACGCGACCGCCGAGGCGAGAGAGCCCCACTTTCCGCCGCCAAGCTCCCGGACGAGCGCGTAAGTGAATATCCCGGCGAGAAAAAAGTGGACTACAATGGATAAGTTGAACGCGAGGTCGAACGGGAATATGAGCAGTATTATATTTACGGGATAGAATATGCCCGGCTGGAGCGTCGCAAGGAGCGGGTGGCCGCTGTACGAATACGGGTTCCAGAGCGGGAATTCACCGTTCTTTAGTATCTCGACCCAGAGATGCCTCGGAGGCAGGAAATAGACGCCTAAGTCCCTTTCCGTGAGGAGAAACGCGCCGCCGAGCGCCTGAGAGAAGTATAATGACGCGAGCGCGGCAAGGTATATGGCGGCAAAAAAAAACATTAAGGGACCGGACGCCGCGCTGACATTCGCGGCGTCGATTTTACCTTCCTAAAGTGAAGGACCCGTTACCACTCTCCTTAAGAGGGCGATAACGGGTCCGTTTTAAATGCGTCTCAGATGAGGTTAGAAATTGTACTGTACCCTCGGGGAGAGGGTCGTGTTGCCGCCTGTGAAGGTCATGGTGTAAGGGTTTCCGCCGATGTCGATCGTGATGAGGACGGCGTTGCCGGCCATGGTGACGTTGTCGGCGGCGGTGACGGTAGCTCCGGCTATGTTGGCGTCATAAAGAACGGCGGTCGTGCTTGCAAAACCCGCTGTGGTGCCGAGCTGGTACGCCGTGCCCCGCACCAGGAACTGCGAGTGCAGTATGTTCGTTGCCCCTGATATCGCCCCGCCTATGCCCTTGGCGGTAGAGAGCCTCGCGTCGGACTGCAAGTCCACGAACCTCGGAATAGCCACTGCCGCGAGTATCGCGAGAATGACGATGACCATAACAAGCTCTATAAGCGTAAAACCCTTATTCCCTCTCATCCCTGCCTCCTTTTGATTATTGAATATGCTCGATATTAGCTATAACACAGCCCCAAAAAACGGTCAATATATTTGTTTTACCTTGTGAAAAACGCCTCACCATCTCTCGTAGCCGCGAGTCGACGACCTGATCATCCCCGAAGACGCGTCATACGAATACCTGTTCCCGAACGGGTCCATGGGAAAACCTTCAGAGTCCAGGGTCATCGTCTCGACGTACTTTCCGGATATGACTATCCTGTAATCGGCCCCTTCTATCCCCCGTTTCGAGGCGTCAACGCCCTTGTCAACCAGCTCTTTTAACGATATCGGCGGTTTTCCGTTAAACATTAGATAATAGCTGAAGGCGCTCCTTAAGTTCGACATCTCGACGAGCAGTGCCGTCTCCCTGACGGCCCTTATCGACGAATAGTACCTGTCAACGGCTATGAGGACGAAGACGGCGACGAGGACGGCCACAAGGAGCGCCTCGATTACCGACCGGCCTTCTTCAGAGCGCAACGCGCCCTCCGCGGCCTTCTTCACGCTACCGCCTCACTATCTTCAATATGTCCCACATCGGGAGGAATATCGCGAGCGCGATGAAGAGGACTATGGCGAATATGAAGGCGAGGAGAATTGGTTCGAGCGTGGTGGTCAGGTTCCTTATGGTGTTGTCGACCTCGCCGTCGTAATACTCGGCGACCTTATCGAGCATCTGGTCGAGATTGCCCGTGTCCTCGCCGACGGTCACCATCTGCACTACCATGGGCGGGAAGTGCGGGGCCTTTGACATCGGCTCGGCGAGCCCCTTGCCGGCCCTCACCTCGTCCTCTATCTTCTTTATCTCGACGGCGAGGACCGTGTTCTCGACGGCGCGCGATACTATGTCGAGAGACTGCAGTATCGGGAGCCCGCTCTTGTAGAGCGCGCCGAGGACCCTTGAAAAACGCGAGAGCATGGATTTAAGGAGGAGCGGGCCGAATATCGGGACCATGAGGCGGACGGCGTCCAGGGTCCGCCTCCCCTCTTTTGTCGCGGCATACGTCTTCCACCCGAAGACGGCCGCCGCGACGACCACTATGGCAAGATACCAGTAAGAGGTAAAGGCGTTCGAGGCCTTGATGAGTATCTTCGTAGGCAGGGGCAACTCTACCTGGAAACTCGCGTAGAGCTTCGCGAACTTGGGGATGACGAAGTTCATGAGGATCACAATCGCGATGCCTATCGCGCCCATGACTATCTTGGGATAGAGGGTCGCGGCCTTGACCTTCGCCTTGTTCTCGGCGCTCTTCTCGGACATGTTGGCGAGCCTGTCAAGCACGTTGTCGAGTATGCCGCCCGCCTCTCCCGCCTCTATCATGTTCGCGTAGAGCTCGCCGAAGACCTTGGGGTGCTTCGATATGGCGCCTGAGAACGACGAGCCGCCTTCGACGTCCTCCCGGATCCTCTTTACTACCTCGACGAACACCTTTGACTGTATCTGGCGCTCGAGGGTGAAGAGCGCCCTCGTGAGCGGCACGCCCGCCCCGAAGAGCGTGGCAAGCTGTCTGGAAAAGAGGATGATGTCGCGCTCCTTGACCTTTTCCTTAAAAAGCGCGTCAAGAAAAGGAGGCAACGCGGCCTTCCTCCCGCCGGCGGCGACACTTAATGGGATAAGCCCCAGCTTGTCCAACGAGGCCTCAAGCTCGGTCCGGCTCGCGGCGTCCATGTTGCCCACCACAAGCACGCCCTGCCTGTCTCTTGCCCTGTACTGGAATGAAGGCATACTTTCCAGATTACGGACGATCGATTGCGGTTTGAAGGAGTATTGACAGGGTCTCTTTCGTAAATGTTCCCTCAATATTCTTCAAGCCTCAGTCTATCGACTGAGTAGCCTGGAGCACCTCCTCTACCGTGGTATATCCTCCGGCCACCGCTCTTACGCCCTGGACGCGCAGCGTCTTGTAGCCTTTTTTCCTGGCGGCTTCGAGGATCAGGTTGCTGTTCGCCTTTGCGAGTATGAGGGACTTGATTTCATCGTCGAGGAGCAGGACCTCGTAGATGCCGAGCCTGCCTTTGAGGCCCGTGTCCTTGCAGGCCGGGCATCCGGCGCCCCTGTAGAACTGCGGGATGTTGCCGGTGAATTTAACGCCGAGGTCGGTGAGCATGCGCGGGTCCGGGTCGTAGGCTACGGCGCACGACTTGCAGACTTTCCTGACCAGCCTCTGTCCGACGACGCACGTCAAGGCTGAAGAAATGAGGTAAGGCTCTATGCCCATGTCCATGAGCCTTGAGATTGTGCCGACGGCGTCGTTTGTGTGCACCGTTGATATGACGAGGTGCCCGGTCAAGGAGGCGTGTATGGCTATCTCGGCCGTCTCCCTGTCCCGTATCTCTCCTATCATCACTATGTCCGGGTCCTGCCTGAGTATATGGCGGAGCGCGCTGGCGAATGTTATGCCGACTTTTACATTTACCTGGACCTGGTTGACCCTCTTAAGGTGGTACTCTACCGGGTCCTCGACGGTGACTATGTTTTTGTCGATGGTATTCAGGAGGCTTAAAAGCGTATACGCGGTAGTGGTCTTTCCGCTCCCGGTGGGGCCGGTGATGAGTATTAGCCCGTAGGGGCGCCTTATTACGCGCCTTAAAACGTCGAGGACGTCGGGCATGGGCGTCAAGTGCTCGAACTCGAGTATGATAGAGCTCTTATCCAGAAGCCGGAGGACGGCCTTTTCCCCGAAGAGAGTGGGGAGCGTCGAGAGCCTTATGTCTATGTCGCGGTTGCCGAGTTTGGTCTTGAAGCGGCCGTCCTGCGGGAGCCTCTTTTCCGCGATGTCGAGCTCGCCGAGTATCTTTACCCTTGAGATGACCGCCGGGTGAATTTTGAGCGGCAGGTTTATCGTCTCCGTCAGGACGCCGTCTATGCGCAGGCGCACTCGGAGCGTGTCTTCGTCCGGCTCTATGTGTATGTCGGAGGCGTTGTCTACTACGGCGCGGGAGATGAGGAGGTTCACGAGCTGTACGACGGAGGTCTCTCCCGCGATCTTTTCGAGCTTCTCCGGCAGGTCCTCCTCGCCTTTAAGGAGCTCAAGGCCTGAAGACTGTATCTTCTTAATCATCTCATCGAGAGAGGTCTCCATGCCGTAGTACTGGTTTATGGCCTTCAAGACCTCTGTCTCGGTCGTGACGAGCGGGACGATGTTCTTTCTCGCTATGCGTTTGATCTCGTCTATGGCGAAGACGTTAAGTGGGTCGAGCATGGCGACCTTGAGGTCGTCGCCCTCGACGGCGAACGGGACGACCATGTGCCTTCTGGCGACCGCTTCGGGGATGGTCCTTATTATCTGGGGGTCGAGTATGGCGTTGGAGAGGATGATTGCGGGTATCTGGTACTGCTCGGCAAGGGCGTTCGCGATGTCTTCTTCGGTCGCGTAGCCCAGGTTTACGACGACCTTTCCCACCCTCGTGTTGGTCCTCTTGCCGATGCGGAGGACCTCCTCGAGCTGGGTATCCGTCAGTAGCCCCTTGGATTTGAGTATCTCGCCCATGGGCTGGATCTTTTTTACTACGGTCATCCCTTGCCTGCCATTCCTGTTAGTAGTGCCTTTTCCGGCAACATATCCGAAACCACGCGTCTTGTCAACGGTTTTCGGGCACTGTCTTAAGCGACATCATATGCATAACGCCCTAAAATAAAAGGGCTTACAGATACCCACTTATCGACAGACAGCTTCGGGACTTGAATCATTAAAGGCTGTCTTAAGGCTTGGCGTGTTATTCATCAGTTAAGCAAATACAAAGAGCTTGCCCCAAGTTTGACTTTCTACAAAACGTAGAATATACTGGAATTGTAAGTCCCTCACATCAAGGCAAGGAGGACGATATGGCAAAAGACCCTGTATGCGGCATGGAGGTCGAGGAGAAGGACGCAACCTACATGACACACATGGAGCATGAGACGTACTACTTCTGCTCGAAGGCTTGCCAGGAAACATTCGAAGTCAAGGAAGGGCTCCGGCATGAAGGAGCCGACAAGAAATGGTGGCAGAGGATACTGAAGGAGCCGAAAGGGACGCCGCCGAAGTGCCACTAAGGCGCAGCCTGATTAACGCAGTCCTTGCCGGACGGGCAAATCCGTATTGAACGGTTGAGATTGGATTTACCCCACAAAGGCTCCGTTCGAGACTAGGGAAAAGAACAATTTTTAGAGGTAGCCACAGATCAGAGGCTTATATGCATGGAGACTCCCTCTCATACGCCTACGGGCTCTGGACGCTTGTCGCAGTAAACGTCATCCTCTTCCTTTTTTTTATAATGAGCTTCATCGCACCGGTCAGGAAGAGGGAGTGGCGCTCCATGGGCGTGACTACCGCCTTTATCGTCGCCCTC
>JACREU010000113.1 GCA_016212705.1 Deltaproteobacteria bacterium | reverse complement strand
TTGGCAAGGATGTCTGTCAGCGCCGCGTCATACACGCCGAGGACCTGCCTTTTGGCCCCGGCCGGGTTTGTGAGCGGGCCGAGTATATTGAATATCGAGCGGATGCCGATTTCGCGTCTTACGGGAGCGGCGTACTTCATCGCGCCGTGGAGCATGGGGGCGAAGAGAAAGCCTATGCCCGCTTCAGAGATGCACTCCTCTACGCGGGACACCTCCGCCTCGATGTTGACGCCGAGCGAGCGTAATACGTCAGCCGAGCCGCTCCTTGAAGATACCGAGCGGTTGCCGTGCTTGGCAACGATGAGCCCGGCCCCTGCCGCTACGAACGCCGAGGCCGTCGAGATGTTGAACGTCATGGATTCGTCCCCGCCCGTGCCGCAGGTATCCAGCACGTCGCTTCCAGCCTCGACCTTCGTGGCCTTCTCGCGCATGACGCGCGCGGCCCCGGTTATCTCGGCGACCGTCTCGCCTTTCATGCGCAAGGCCGTAATGAAAGAGCCAATCTGCGCCGGGGAGGCCCCACCGGTCATGACCTCGTTCATGACGGATACCATCTCGTCTTCGGCTAGGTCAACGCCCTTTATTACCTTCGCTATCGCGTCTTTCATGGTCATTACCTGTACCTCTCAAGGAAGTTCCTCAAGATATCCTTGCCCGAGCTCGTAAGGATCGATTCCGGGTGGAACTGCACGCCTTCGATGGGTAGCGACTTATGTCTAAGCCCCATTATCTCGTCGGCCTCTGTCCACGCGCTTACTTCAAAACAATCGGGCAGGGTCTCTTTTTTTACGATGAGAGAGTGGTATCTGTTCGCCTCGAAGGGGTTAGGGATGCCTTCGAAGATGGTCTTCGAGTCGTGGTAGACCATCGATGTCTTGCCGTGCATGAGACGCGGCGCCTTGACGACCTCTCCGCCAAAGGCGTAGCCGATCGACTGGTGCCCGAGGCATACGCCGAGGATCGGGACCTTGCCCGCGAAGTGCCTTATCGCCGCAACCGATATCCCGGCCTTCGGCGGGTCGCAAGGCCCCGGGGATATGACGAGCCTCCTCGGCGAGAGCTTTTCGATATCGGCTATCGTTATCGCGTCGTTCCTGAATACCTTCACCTCTGCCCCGAGCTCCATGAAATACTGCGCGAGGTTGAACGTGAAGGAGTCGTAGTTGTCTATCATGAGGAGCATGATCTAAGCCTTGTGGTTATTTTAAAACATGAAGCGGGTACAGCCTGTATG
>JACREU010000112.1 GCA_016212705.1 Deltaproteobacteria bacterium | reverse complement strand
GGTCTCGACGAACCTCTCCAACAGGATAAGGACCGAGGCAGACGGCAATGCGTTCGTCCTCTACAGGGGCGCAAAGACCGAGGTTCTGCTTACGCAGTCTGACTTGAGGGCGCTACAGACGGCGAAGTCGGCGATAAGGGCCGGGATAAACCTGCTTTTTAGAAAGGCCGGGATAGGCGCGGGGGACCTCGGGACTGTATATGTCGCCGGGGCCTTCGGGAGTAACCTCGACCCCGAGGGGCTGAAAGAGATAGGCATACTCGACCCGCTCTGGCTTGGACGCTTAAAGACCGTCGGGGACGCGGCGCTCGAAGGCGCGGCGCTCGCGCTTAATGATAAAGGTAAGAAAGAGGCGGAAACTCTCGCAAAAGAGTTCAGATTCGTCTCGCTCTCGGGCTCCGCGCACTTCGAGAGGGAGTTCCTGGCCAATCTCGGGTTTTGACCTGATACTGAAAAAATACGCACGAGGTATATGTATTATGAAAAGGGTAAAAAGGGCGATAATAAGCGTCACCGACAAGGCCGGGATAGTCGAGTTCGCAAAGGAGCTCGCCGCCTTCGGCGTCGAGATAATCTCGACGGGAGGGACCGCCGATCTCATGAAGAACGCCGGGATAAACGTGATACCGATATCTTCCTACACCGGGTCCCCGGAGATGCTCGACGGGCGGCTTAAGACGCTCCACCCGAAGATCCACGGCGGCATACTCGGCATAAGGGAGAACCAGACGCACCGGCAGGAGATGGAGGCGAACGGGATACTCCCCATAGACATGGTCGTCGTCAACCTCTACGCCTTCGAGAACACAATCGCCAAGGGCTGTACGCTCGCGGAGGCGATAGAGAACATCGACATAGGCGGCCCCACGATGATAAGGGCCGCGGCCAAGAACCACAACGACGTCGCGGTCGTCGTAGACCCCGCGGACTATGTCTCGATAATCGAGGAGATGAAAGGGAAAAAAGGGATGCTCTCCAGGCAGACCCGCTTCAACCTCGCGAGAAAGGTATTCCAGCTGACGGCCAGGTACGACGCGGCGATATCCAATTATCTGGGGTCTGTCCCGGATATGCCGGAGATAGAGGACAAAAAGAGGTTCCCCGACACCTTCACCGTCCAGTACGAGAAGGTCCAGGACTTAAGATACGGCGAGAACCCGCACCAGGCCGCGGCCTTCTACCGCACAAGGGCCAAGGGCGGGCTCGGCGACGCGAAGAAACACCAGGGCAAGGAACTCTCCTACAACAACATACTCGACCTTAACGCCGCGCTCCACCTCGTCTCAGAGTTCCACGACCCGGCGGCGGTGGTCGTAAAGCACAACAACCCCTGCGGCACGGCGGTATCGAAGGACGGGATACTCGCCGCCTACGAGAGGGCCTACGCATGCGACAAGACCTCGGCCTTCGGAGGAATAGTCGGCTTTAACAGGAAAGTGACAAAGGATATCGCGGAGGTCCTGAACAGGATATTTCTCGAGGCCGTCGTAGCCCCGGAGTTTGATAAAGAGGCGCTCGACGTATTTGGCGCGAAAAAGAACCTCCGGGTGCTTGAGTCCGGCGGGATGAAGGCCGAGGACTGCCCCGCGGACTTCGACATAAAGAGGGTCTGCGGCGGCGTGTTGCTCCAAACGCTCGATAGGGAGAGCGCTTCAGACCTTAAGACCGTCACGAAACGCGGGCCGAACGACAAGGAGCTCGAAGACCTCCTCTTCGCGTGGTCCGTCTGCAAGCATGTGAAGAGCAACGCCATAATACTCGCGAGGGACGGCCGCACCATAGGCATAGGCGCGGGGCAGATGTCGAGGATAGATTCAACGAGGATCGCCGTCATAAAGGCGCGGGACGCGGGGCTTGATGTAAAGGGTACGGCGCTCGCCTCCGACGCCTTTTTCCCGTTCCGGGACAACGTGGACATGGCCGCGGAGCACGGCATCACGGCCATCATACAGCCGGGCGGGTCGATAAAGGACGAAGAGGTTATAAAGGCCGCCGATGAGCACGGGATAGCGATGGTGTTTACAGGCATAAGGCACTTCAGACACTAAAGAGCGGAGAAATAAATTGCTGGAATCACTGGTGCGGTTTCGTTTAGTTTTGCCAGCCAAACCTGATGTGATAATACGAATGCAAAAAATGGCTTTAGACGAGGCGTGCGACGAAGAAAACCGCAGGCGTACTTGTGTTGTACGTCGAGGATTTTCCGAGGAGCAGAACAAAGTATAAAGACATTTGTTGCGTTCGTGAAGAGAGTCAATAAAAGAGGTTATTTTAAATGAAGATCCTCGTAATAGGCGCCGGCGGCAGAGAACACGCGCTGGCCTGGAAGCTAAGGCAAAGCCCGCTCGTAGAGGCGGTATACATAGCGCCGGGGAACCCCGGGACCGCGCTCGTCGGAAGGAACGTCCCCATTCCGGCTGAAGAGATCGAAGGGCTCAAGGAATTCGCCGGACAGGAAGGTATCGATTTCACCGTCGTCGGCCCGGAACTCCCGCTTACGCTCGGCATAGTGGACTTATTCGAATCCGCGGGGCTTAAGATCTTCGGCCCCTCAAAGGCGGCTTCCGAGCTCGAAGGCTCCAAGGTCTTCAGCAAGGAGCTGATGATAAGGCACGGGATACCGACGGCCCACCACAAGAAGTTCGATAACGCCGACTTTGCCCGCGCCTACGTCGAGACGCACGCCCCGCCCTTTGTCGTCAAGGCCGACGGGCTCGCGGCCGGCAAGGGTGTCGTCATCTGCGTGACCAGGGATGAGGCGTTAAAGGCCATAGACCTCATCATGAAGGACAAGGCCTTTGGCGCGGCGGGCAAACGGATAATAATTGAGGAGTTCCTCGAAGGCGAGGAGGCCTCCTTCCTTGCCATAACCGACGGAAGGACTGTCGTGCCGCTCGCCCCGGCCCAGGACCACAAGGCGGTCTTCGACGGTGACACAGGCCCGAATACCGGCGGCATGGGCGCGTACTCGCCGACGCCGGTCATCACCCTTGCCATTGAGGCCGAAGTGATGGATACCGTGATGGTCCCGACCGTAAAGGCGATGGAGGTCGAGGGCAGGCCTTACAAGGGCGTCTTGTACGCCGGGCTCATGATAAAGGACGGACACGCGAAGGTGCTCGAATTCAACTGCAGGCTCGGCGACCCGGAGACTCAGCCGATACTCGCGCGCCTTGAGAGCGACCTCGCCGACGTACTCCTTAAGGCCGTCGAAGGCAGGTTGTCGGAGGTTAAGCTTGCGTGGTCGAAAAAGACCGCCGTATGCGTCGTCATGACCGCCAAGGGATACCCTGGAGAGTACCTGAAAGGCGCGGAGATAAAGGGGCTGGATGAGGCGGCGCAATTTAGAGACGTCGTCGTATTCCACGCGGGGACCGCGGTAAAGGACGGCAGGGTCGTCACATCCGGCGGCAGGGTCCTTGGCGTTACCGCGCTCGGCAAGGGTGTAAATGAAGCGCGGGACAAGGCCTACGAGGCCGTCAAGAAGATATCGTGGGAAGGCGCGCACTACAGGAAGGACATCGGTAATAAGGCCCTTGGGAAATAAGCTCCCCTCTACAAAAAAGTCCCCCTTTTCTAAGGGTCTTAGGAAGCAAACGACATTGAGAAATGTGGTAAGCTTCCGAAATGCTGAAGAAAAATAGGTATTACAGCCGTTCAAAAATCGCAGAGGCTAAATTCAGGGCTGTTGTACGTTGTTTTGCCCT
>JACREU010000111.1 GCA_016212705.1 Deltaproteobacteria bacterium | reverse complement strand
CGGATATGGCGAGCCCGGCGATGAACGCCCCCAGCGCGAGCGAGAGGCCGAAGAGGGATGTGACGAGCGCGGTCCCAAGGCAGACGAGGACGATGGTCAGTATGAAGACCTCGCGGTTCCTGAGTTTCACCACCTGGTTGAAGAGCCTGGGGATGAGATACGTGACGGCGATGACGATCGCGAAGAAGGCTATTATGGAGACCCCGAGCCCGCGCGCTATCTCGACCGTGGAAGACGCCTCTTTGCCGCCGATCGACTGGACCACCATTACCATCAGGACGACGCAGAGGTCCTGGAAGATGAGTATGCCGACCGAGAGGTTCCCGTGCGGGGAGTTGACCTCGCCCTTGTCGAGGAGGAGCTTCAACACTATGGCCGTCGATGAAAGCGAGATGATGAAGCCGAGGAGGAGGGAGACCTGCATCGGATAGCCGAGGAGGATCCCGACGGCGAAGACGACGAGTACGGTGATGCCCACCTGAAAGCCGCCCCCGAGTATCCCCTCCCGCCTGAGAGAGAGCATCCGCGTTATCGAGAACTCGAGCCCTATGGTGAAGAGGAGGAGGACGATGCCTATCTGCGAGAGTGTCTCGACCGTGCCTATCTCGGTGACAAGCCCGAAACCGTAGGGCCCGATGATGACGCCGGTCACAAGAAAGCCGATGACCGTCGGAAGCCCCACCCTCGTCAAGAGTATCGAGAGGGGGACCGAGATCGCCATCAGAATGACAATGTCTTTTAGGAGAGGTATGTTTTCCATGCGTGAACGTGCTTTAGCTCAAAATAGCATTTTTTCAAGGAAGGTTGCAAGACGGGATGCCAAGGCGCGAAAGGCGTGTGTCCTAAACGAGGGTGCTCTATTATGGTCCCCTCTCCCCTTGCGGGAGAGGGCGGAGGGTGAGGGGTGTTAGAGAACTTCTCAAGGATTGACGCAGGGATTTATTTTCCCGCGCCGGGCTTCTCCTTTTTTCTGAGAGCCTCAATCTCCTTTTCAAGGGCCTCTGTCTCGGCCTCTATCTTTCTTATCTCCTCGATGAGCTTCTGCACCTCGGGCCTTGAGATGGGGTTCTCCCAGGGTATCTTTGAGGAGTCGTAGACTATGCCGCCGATTTCAGCGAAGTGCTTCTCGGCCTTTTTGTGGAGGGTGTGGGCGCGCAGACGCAATTTGCCTATTTTAGCGCTCTCCTTGACCGCGCTCCAGCCCTCTTCGACCGCTTTTTTAAGCTCGTCGTTCACATTGTCCCAGAAACCCATGGAAGCCTCCCTTATATCCCCATGATAATGGGCGGCGATGGCGGCTGTCAAGCCCAATCGGGTTTATTAGGTAGCGGAATTTCCGAAGACGGCAGGGCCAGACACTCTGAATTCCTTGCAAGCAGGTGTTATTTTAAAGTATACTGGACGGAAAACCAACATTCCGG
>JACREU010000110.1 GCA_016212705.1 Deltaproteobacteria bacterium | reverse complement strand
GGAGCGGGCCTGCTTCCTGTCCTGGACGCCCATTGTATCGAGGGTGCCCCTGATTATGTGATAACGCACTCCTGGAAGGTCCTTTACTCTCCCGCCCCTTATGAGGACGACCGAGTGCTCCTGGAGGTTGTGGCCGACACCCGGGATATAGGAGGTGACCTCCATCCCGTTCGTCAACCTCACCCTCGCGACCTTACGGAGCGCGGAGTTCGGCTTCTTTGGCGTGGTAGTGTAAACCCTTACGCAGACCCCCCTTTTCTGGGGACATTTGTCCAAGGCAGGTGAAGCCGTCTTGTACTTAGTCTTCTGTCTGCCTTTGCGCACGAGCTGATTGATTGTCGGCATAAAACACCTTTCTCTGTACTGGTAGATGGCGTAAATCAAAGCAATTTACCAGCTTTTTTTTTCCTTGTCAAGGGTTAAGTGGCCTTTTCACACGGCCACCAGTCTTTTTTCTCTTTGAATCGCCATAAGGCCTGCTGTAAAAGCCCTGCCGCCAGAAAATGGCGCCTTTGAGGCTAAAAGGCACCGGCCCGACGCGCCTTTTAGCCCATTCTCCCCACCCGCCCTAGAGCCCGCCAGACCCGCCTTCGCCCATGATATAAAGCTGTTAGCGGCCTGAGAACCCGGTCAGCCGCCGATAGTCTCCTCGGCAGATGGTTCCATATCGCCGCCTGACTCTTCCTCGGCCTCGACCTCGGGGATGTTGGCGATTATCTTCTTATATTTCCTGAAACCCGTACCGGCCGGGATGAGCCTGCCCATGATGACGTTTTCCTTAAGACCGCGGAGATAATCGATCTTGCCCTCCACGGCCGCCCCTGTAAGGACCTTTGTCGTCTCCTGGAAAGAGGCCGCCGAGATAAATGACTCGGTCGAGAGAGACGCCTTGGTGATCCCCTGAAGGAGCGGCTCGGCGATGGCCGGCTTCTTGCCCTTGGAGATTATCTTGTCGTTCTCTTCCTCGAAGAGGTATCTTTCGACCTGCTCGCCTATGAGGAGGTTGGTGTCGCCCGGGTCCTTTATCTTGACCCTGCGGAGCATCTGGCGGACGATCGTCTCGATGTGCTTGTCGTTAATTTTAACGCCCTGGAGCCTGTAGACTTCCTGTACCTCGTCGACGAGGTACTTGGCGAGCTCCTTGACGCCGAGTACGCGGAGGATATCGTGCGGGTTCGCGGAACCGTCCATCAAGGGTTCTCCCGCCCTTACGCGGTCGCCTTCGCGCACGCTTATGTGCTTGCCCTTGGGTATCAAGTACTCCTTCGGGTCTCCTGTCTCAGGGGTGACTACGACCTTTCTCTTGCCCTTGGTGTCCTTGCCGAAGGATACGTGGCCGTCTATCTCGCTTATGACCGCGGTCTCCTTGGGCTTTCTCGCCTCGAAGAGCTCGGCGACCCTCGGGAGTCCTCCGGTTATGTCCTTGGTCTTGGTCGTCTCTCTCGGGATCTTGGCGATCACGTCGCCGGCCCTGACGGAGTCGCCCTCGTTGATGGTCAGGATCGCACCGACCGGGAGGAGGTATCTCGCCTCGATGCTGGTGCCGGGTAACTTCTGCGTCCTGCCGGCGTCGTCCTTTATGGAGACCCTGGGACGGAGATCGCCTTCCTTGTAGGTGACGATGACCTTGGACGAGAGCCCGGTGACCTCGTCGACCTGCTCCCTCATGGTCTTGCCGTCCTCGATGTCACCGAAACGGACTATACCCGTGACCTCGGTTATGATCGGTATGGTGTACGGGTCCCAGTCGGCGATTATGGAACCGGCGGCGACCTTGCCGCCGTCCTTAACGCGGAGCCTGGCGCCGTATATGACCGGGTTCCTCTCGCGGTCCCTGCCCTGCTCATCGTGTATGGCGAGGTCGCCGTTCCTGTTCATGACGATCATCTCGCCCCTCGTGTTCTCGGCGACGTTCAGTCCGTGGTACTTGATGATGCCCTCATGGCGCGCTTCGAGCGTCGTCTGCTCGGCCCTTCTGGAGGCGGTTCCTCCTATGTGGAAGGTCCTCATGGTGAGCTGTGTGCCCGGCTCGCCTATCGACTGCGCGGCTATGACGCCGACTGCCTCGCCCATGTCGACCATCCTGCCCCGCGTAAGGTCGCGGCCGTAACATTTAATGCAGATGCCCCTTGTGGACCTGCAGGTCAGGACCGAGCGGATCTTCACCCTGTCGATGCCGGCGTCCTCTATCTTTTCGACCTTGGACTCGTCGATCTCCTCGTTGGCCTCGACGAGCGCCTCCTTGGTGAAGGGGTCGAGGACCTCTTCGAGGGCGACCCTGCCGAGTATCCTTTCCCCGATAGCCTCGATGACCTCTCCGCCCTCTACGAGCGGTGTCATGTAGATGCCGTCCAGCGTGCCGCAGTCGACTTCGGCGATGATCGCGTCCTGCGCTACGTCGACGAGCCTCCTTGTGAGGTATCCGGAGTTCGCCGTCTTAAGCGCGGTATCCGCGAGGCCCTTTCTGGCGCCGTGGGTGGATATGAAGTACTGGAGGACCGTCAGGCCCTCCCTGAAGTTTGCGGTGATAGGCGTTTCTATGATCTCGCCCGAGGGTTTCGCCATGAGTCCCCTCATCCCGGCGAGCTGTCTTATCTGCTGCGCGGAGCCCCTGGCGCCGGAATCCGCCATGATGAATATGGGGTTGAAGGACGGGACCTTCTTCATTTCATTGTTTTCGTCCTTGACGATCTCGGTGCTCAGCTCTTTCAGCATCTCCTCGGCGATCTCTTCGGTGGCCTGCGCCCAGATGTCGATGACCTTGTTGTAGCGTTCGCCGTCGGTGATGAGGCCCTCGTTGTACTGCTTCTGGATCTCCTTCACCTCTTCGTAGGCGGCGTCAAGCAGCACGTTCTTCCTGCCTGGGATCTTCATGTCGTCGATGCAGATGGATATGCCGGCCTTGGTGGCGTACTGGTAGCCCAGGTCCTTCAACCTGTCGGCGAGTATGACCGTCTCCTTGGACCCGGCCCTCCTGTAACATATGTCGATGAGGTCGGCGAGGCGTTTTTTGTCCATGACCTTGTTTATCTCATCGAACCTGATGGATGGCGGGACCACTTCCATCATGATGACCCTGCCGACGGTCGTCTCAATCACTCCGCCGTCGAGTTTGAGCTTTATAGCGGCCTGGAGGTGGACCTCGCTGGAATCGTACGCGGCCCGGACCTCGTCCATGGACGAGAACCTCTTGTGCTCGCCCTTGACGCCCTGCCTCTCCCTCGTAAGGTAATAGAGCCCGAGGACGATGTCCTGCGTGGGCACGATGATCGGCTTTCCGTGCGCAGGGGAGAGGATGTTGTTCGTCGACATCATGAGGACCCTCGCCTCGACCTGCGCCTCTATGGAGAGCGGCACGTGGACCGCCATCTGGTCTCCGTCGAAGTCCGCGTTGAAGGCGGTGCAGACGAGCGGGTGGAGCTGTATGGCCTTGCCCTCGATGAGTATCGGCTCGAAGGCCTGTATGCCGAGCCTGTGGAGCGTCGGCGCGCGGTTAAGGAGCACCGGGTGCTCTCTTATGACCTCGTCGAGCACGTCCCAGACTTCAGGCCTCTCCTTCTCGAGGAGCTTCTTCGCGCTCTTTATAGTCGTGGCATAGCCCTTCTCCTCAAGCTTCTGGTAGATGAATGGCTTGAAGATCTCGAGCGCCATCTTCTTGGGCAGTCCGCACTGGTGGAGCCTCAAGTCCGGGCCTATGACGATGACCGAGCGGCCCGAATAGTCGACGCGTTTGCCCAAAAGGTTCTGTCTGAAGCGCCCGCTCTTTCCCTTTATCATGTCGCTTAAGGATTTGAGCGGCCTCTTGTTCTGCCCGGTTATTATCCTGCCGCGCCTGCCGTTGTCGAAAAGGGCGTCGACGGCCTCCTGGAGCATCCTTTTTTCGTTCCTTATGATGATGTCCGGGGCGTTAAGCTCCATGAGCCTCTTAAGACGGTTGTTCCTGTTGATGACGCGCCTGTAGAGGTCGTTTAAGTCGGATGTCGCGAACCTTCCGCCGTCGATGGGCACGAGCGGCCGGAGATCCGGCGGGAGGACCGGGATGACCTCGAGTATCATCCATTCGGGCTTGTTCCCTGAGTTCAGGAACGCGTCCACTACCTTTAGCCTCTTGACGATCCTCTTCTTCTTCGCGTCTGATGCGGTCTTTTTCATCTCCGCGCGGAGCGTGGTCGATATCTTCTCGAGGTCGAGCCTCTTCATGAGCGCCCTTATGGCGTCGGCTCCCATGCCGGATTCGAAGCCGTCCGGCCCCCACTTCTCCACGGACTTCTGGTACTTCTCCTCGTTTAAGAGCTCGCCTTCCTTAAGGTCGGATTCCTTCGGGTCGAGGACGATGTAGTTCTCGTAGTACAGGACCCTCTCGAGCTCCTTCAGCGTCACGTCGAGAATCGCGCCTATGCGCGATGGGAGCGACCTTAAGAACCATATGTGGGCGACCGGGGTGGCAAGCTCTATGTGGCCGAGCCTGTCGCGCCTGACGTTCGACGGGATGACCTCGACGCCGCACTTTTCGCAGACGACCCCCCTGTGCTTCATCCTCTTGTACTTGCCGCAGTTGCACTCGAAGTCCTTTACCGGCCCGAATATCTTGGCGCAGAAAAGGCCGTCGCGCTCGGGCTTGAAGGTCCTGTAGTTTATCGTCTCGGGCTTTTTGACCTCGCCGTGAGACCATTCCCGGATCCTCTCGGGAGATGAAATGGTGATCCTTATAGCGTTAAAGTCCATCGGCTTCTTGTGCTTGTCAAAAAGTGCCATAAGGCTTTCCAAAGCGATACCTCCTTAGTTACCCGGTTATCTTTGTTACCGGATGCCGGAATAACCGGCGCCATGCAAAGGGCCCGGCCAATCTCAAGGCCGGCCCTCTTACAAATACCCGCTGACTGTTTAACCCGTTAAAACCTCTGCCCCGACTGCCCCCCCGTGGCCCTTGCCGGCTCAGTCCTCTTTCTCTTCCTCGATGAGCCTGATATCCAGGGCGAGCGACTGGAGCTCTTTTATGAGGACGCTGAAGGATTCGGGGAGCGTCGGCTCCATGGTGTAGTTGCCGGTGACGATGGATTCATACATCTTGGTCCTTCCGGGCACGTCGTCGGACTTGACCGTCAGGAACTCCTGGAGCGAGTGCGCCGCGCCGTAGGCCTCCATCGCCCAGACTTCCATTTCTCCGAGCCTCTGGCCTCCGAACTGCGCCTTGCCGCCGAGCGGTTGCTGGGTGACGAGCGAGTACGGGCCCGTGGACCTCGCGTGAATCTTGTCGTCCACCAGGTGGTGGAGCTTCATCATGTACATCATTCCAACGGTGACGGACTGGTCGAAGGCGTCGCCGCTTCTCCCGTCATAGAGGACCATCTTGCCGTTCATCGGGAGCCCCGCGTGGTCGAGCGCGTTCTTTACGTCGTCTTCCGTCGCGCCGTCGAAGACCGGGCTTGCCATGTGTATGCCGCGCGACAGCCTCCTGGCCGCGTCCATGACCTCGTCTTCGGAGAGCGAGTTCATGAACTTCGAGAACTCGATGGAGCCGTACGCCTTCTTTATGCGCTCACGAAGCGTATTCGGCGCCGAGTGCTTCTCTACAAGCGTCCTTATGGCGTAGCCCAGGTTCTTTGCGGCCCAGCCGAGGTGCGTTTCCAATATCTGCCCGATGTTCATACGCGATGGGACGCCCAAGGGGTTCAAGACTATGTCCACCGGAATGCCGTCCGCGAGGTACGGCATGTCCTCCTCGGGGAGTATCCTCGATATGACGCCCTTGTTACCGTGGCGTCCGGCCATCTTGTCGCCGACGGAGACCTTCCTCTTCATGGCGATGTAGACCTTGACCATCTTTATGACGCCTGGCGGGAGCTCGTCGCCCCTCTTCAGCCTGTTTATCCTGTCGTCGAAGACGACCTTTATGAGGTCTATCTGCTCGGCGAGGGAGGCAAAGATGTTCGAGATATCGTGTTCCGCCTTCTCCTCAGCCGGTACTATCTCCTGCCACTTCGACTGCGGTATGGCGGACAATACTTCGTCGGTGATTGGTTTGCCCTTGCTCAAGATGGTGTTGCCCTTCTTGTCGGCAATCCTGACCTGCGACTTCTTGTTCAAAAGGAGCTTGTGGACACGCGTGTAGGCGGACTCCTTCACTATGTTTATCTCGTCCTCGCGGTCCTTCATGAGGCGGGCGACTTCCTTGTCCTCAATGGACCTCGAGCGCTCGTCCTTCTCGGCGCCCTTACGCGAGAAGACCTTCGCGTCGATTACGAAGCCCTCGATGCCCGGGGGCACGCGGAGCGACGTGTCCTTTACGTCCTCGGCCTTTTCTCCGAATATGGCGCGCAGGAGCTTTTCCTCGGGGGAGAGCTGTGTCTCGCCCTTCGGGGTAATCTTGCCGACGAGTATGTCGCCGGGCATGACCTCGGCGCCGATACGTATGATGCCGCTCTCGTCCAAGTCCTTCAACGCCTCTTCGCCGACGTTCGGGATGTCCCTCGTTATCTCTTCCTTGCCGAGCTTTATGTCGCGCGCGACTATCTCGAACTCCTCGATATGGACGGAAGTAAAGACGTCGTCCTTGAGAAGCCTTTCGCTCAAGAGTATCGAGTCCTCGAAGTTGTACCCGCCCCAGGGCATGAAGGCGACGAGGACGTTCCTGCCGAGCGCGAGCTCTCCGTCGTCGGTCGACGGGCCGTCGGCGATGACCTGACCTTCGGCAAGGACGTCGCCCTTGAAGACTATCGGCTTCTGGTTCAGGCACGTGTTCTGGTTCGAGCGCCTGAACTTGGTGAGGTTGTATATGTCGACCCCGCCGGATTCGTTCCTTACGACTATGCGCGTGGCGTCAACCCCTTCCACGACTCCGGAGTTCCTGGCGAGAATCGTAACGCCGGAGTCCCGCGCGACGACGCTCTCCATGCCGGTGCCGATTATCGGGGCCTCTGTGCGTATCAAGGGCACCGCCTGCCTCTGCATGTTCGAGCCCATGAGCGCCCTGTTCGCGTCGTCGTTCTCAAGGAACGGGATGAGCGCGGCGGCGACACTCACAAGCTGGTTAGGCGAGACGTCCATGAGGGTCACGTCCTCGGCGCGGGCCATGATGAACTCTCCGCCCTTCCTCGCCGAGATGAAGTCGCTTGTAAACCTGCCGTCCTTGTCGATAGGCGCGTTCGCCTGCGCTATCACATGCGGCTCTTCGTCGAGTGCGGATAAATAGTTTATCCTGCTCGAGACCTTCGAGTCCTTTACTTCCCTGTACGGGGTCTCTATGAAGCCGAAGTCGTTTACCCTCGCGT
>JACREU010000001.1 GCA_016212705.1 Deltaproteobacteria bacterium | reverse complement strand
CTTGCATAACCCGTATCTGGATTCCCGATTAAAACCTCGGGAATGACAAACAAAACAATACCGTCATCCCCGCGAAAGCGGGGATCCAGTCTCTTGTGCAAAGGTCTACTTAATAAGGGGAGGTTTGGAGGGGGCGTCTTTGTCATTGCGAGCGGTTAAATACCCCTCTTTTCTAAAGAGGGGTGAGGGGAGATTAAAAAAGGCGCGGTCAAAAGACCGCGCCTTTTTTAAAATCACTCTAAACAAAAACCCGATAGGCTGGACTAACGCGGACCGCCCTGATTACTTGGCGCCCCACCTCTTAAGCCCCGTTATCTGCGCCTTTGCCTTCTCCCTCGCGTCCTCGATGGTCATGTTCCTCCGGCTCGTCATAATCGTCTTTGCCAGGTTCTCTATCATCTGCTCGACGGTCAAGTCCGGCTCCGTGAACGCGCCCCTGTCATAGCAGTACCGGCAGTAGTCGGTCCTTATGACGCCCGTCTTGTCCCTGCCGAATTCGTCCGATCTCATTATAAGTATCCCGCAACTCTGGCACGAAGGCCCCCTTAGATTGGCCCCGCCGCCACCGCCGCCGCATGATGAAGGCGCTCTCCCTACTGACATATTCGTCTCCTGCTTTCTTATTTTTTTAAGTGCATCCCGGCTATCCTTAGCCCATCCTGCCTGTAAGCTGTCTGCCGCCGAGCAAGTGCATGTGGAGGTGCGATACCGTCTGCCCGCCTTCTTCGTTCGTGTTCACGACTGTCCTGAACCCGGACGCGTCCACACCCGCGTTCTTTGCCGCTGTCTTTGCCGCCTCGAACATGGAGCCGAGGAGGGCCTTGTCATCGCACTCAAGGAGCGTGGCGTAGTGCCTCTTTGGTATGACGAGGAGGTGGACAGGGGCCTGCGGGCTGATGTCCTTTATTACAACGAGGTCGTCCGTCTCAAGGACGATGGACGACGGCATCTTCTTCGAGGCTATCCGACAGAATATGCAGTCCATTATTTTTTACCCCTCGCCCCTTTCTCCTCTATGCCGGATATGCCGAACCTCCGCGCGAGTTCCATGTACGCATCGTCCATCTCGATATCCTCATTCGACAGGAGGACCATCGAGTGGAAGAGGAGGTCGCAGAACTCGTATACTACGTCGTCTTTGCCTTTTTCGCGCGCGGCCTCTATAAGCTCCGCGGACTCCTCGGCGACCTTTTCGAGTATCTTCGGCAACCCCCTGGCATACAAGGAGGCGACGTAGGATTTATCCGGCAGAGCCTTCTTCCTCTCCTTTATTATACTATAAAGCTCGGTCAAGACGCGAGGGCCAGTTGGTCCGGCGCTTTTCCCGTCGAGCGACCTGTAAAAACAGGTCCTCTCTCCCGTGTGGCAGGCGGGCCCGAGCGGCTCGACTTGAAGGAGTATAGTATCCCCGTCGCAGTCGTAGAGGACTGACTTCACGTCCTGGTAATTGCCGGAGGTGTCGCCCTTGAGCCAGAGCGACCGCCTCGACCTCGACCAGTAGTGCGCCCTCTTGGTCGAAAGCGTCAAGGAGAGCGCCTCTTTGTTCATGTACGCGAGCATCAAGACCTCGCCGGTACGGGCGTCCTGCGCTATCGCGGGGACAAGCCCCTCTCCGTTGAATTTGATATTATCAAGGTCCATCATGCCCTCCAGGCTTCGGTCTGAAATCGTATAATAACGCCTTTCCTGTGTCAACATATTAAGAAGTGACCGAAAGGGCAAATCCGTATCCAACGGCTGTACGCAAACAACACCGAATCCGCCGGATTTGAATCTGGCCGTACGCCGAGTACTGCCTTGACTCATCTGTTTTCTGCTGGTAGACTTGCCCTATGCCATTGGAGATAATCGAGAAGATCGAAGTAAAACGCCTGCGGATAATAAACGAGAGGGGCGAGGCCGACCCGGAACTCATCACGGCCGTTTCAGACGAAGAGATAATCAGGTGTTTCGAGGCGATGATACTCGCCAGGACTTTCAACCAGCGGGCGTTGAGCCTCCAGAGGGAAGGCAGGATCGGCACCTACGCTTCCATTCTCGGCCAGGAGGCGTCCCAGGTGGGTAGCGCGCTCGCCTTTTCTGACGACGACTGGCTCTTCCCGTCGTTCAGGGAGTCCGGGGTTCTCATCGCCAGGGGGTATCCCATGTGGATGCTCGACAGGTACTGGGCGGGCGATGAGCGCGGGATGAAGTGCCCTGAAAACCTCAACATATTCCCTATGAGCGTCCCGGTTGGCACGCATGTGCCGCACGCCATGGGCGCGGCATGGGCGATGAAATTAAAGGGCCACAGGAAGGCCGCCGGGGTATATTTCGGCGACGGAGGGTCTTCAAAGGGCGACTTCCACGAGGGGCTCAACTTCGCCGGGGTCTTCAAGGCCCCGGTCGTTTTTTTATGCCAGAACAACCAGTGGGCGATATCCGTCCCCCGCTCCTCTCAGACGGCCGCGAAGACGATAGCCCAGAAGGCCTACGCGCACGGCTTCGATGGCGTACAGGTAGACGGCAACGACGTAGCGGCGGTATACAAGGCGACGAAGGACGCTCTCGAGAAGGCCAGGAACGGAGGCGGCCCGACGCTAATAGAGTGCTTCACCTACAGGCTCGACGACCATACGACCTCGGACGACGCCTCCCGTTACAGGTCAAAGGAAGAGGTCGAGGCATGGAGGGCGAAGGAGCCGCTCTTGAGGCTACGCCTCTATCTTGAAAAAAAAGGCAGGTGGACGAAGGGGTATGAAGAAGGCGTTGCGAAGAAGGCTGAGGAGTCGGTCGACTCCGAGATAAAGAAGGCCGAGGCCTTTCCGCCGCCTGACCCGGCGGATCTCATCCGCTACACTTACGCTGAATTGACTTTGAGGCAGAAAAAGGAGATGAAGGAGTCCGGATGGGGAAGCTGAACATCGTCGGCGCCATAAACTCAGCGCTCTCCGAGGAGATGGAGAGGGACAGCGACGTTATTATTATCGGGGAGGACGTCGGCAGGGACGGCGGGGTCTTCAGGGTCACCGAAGGGTTGCTGGAGAGATTCGGCCCTGATCGCGTTATCGACACCCCATTGTCCGAGCTCGGCATCATAGGCGCGGCCGTTGGGCTCGCGGCATACGGCATGAAGCCCGTCGCAGAGATACAGTTTATGGGGTTCCTCTACGCCGGGCTCGAGCAGATATTCTCCCACGCCGCCCGCATACGCTCGCGCTCAAGGGGCAGGTTTTCAGTCCCCATGGTCATCCGCACGCCCTACGGCATCGGCATAAAGCCGCCTGAACTCCACTCTGAATCGTCTGAGGCGCTTTTCTGCCACATGCCCGGCATAAAGGTCGTCGTCCCATCGACCCCATACAACGCAAAGGGGTTGCTTAAATCCGCCATACGCGACCCTGACACAGTCCTCTTCATGGAGCCGTCGCGCCTCTACAGGTCCATCAAGGCCGATGTGCCTGACAAAGACTATACCGTGCCGCTCGGAAGGGCATCGGTCCTCCAGGAAGGACGCGGCCTGACCGTAGTCTCGTGGGGCACGATGCTCCACAAGGCCGCTGAAGCCGCCGAGGGGTTTGACGCCGAGATAATAGACCTGATGACCTTGAAACCCTTTGACGAGGAGGCAATACTTACTTCCGTCAAAAAGACCGGCAGGCTCGTCATAGTGCATGAGGCGCCGCGCATCGCCGGCTTCGGCGCCGAGGTCGCGGCACTCGTAGCGGAAGAGGCGATAGAGTACCTGAAGGCCCCGATACTCAGGGTCGCCGGTCTTGAGGCCGTCGTCCCAATGGCCCGCCTCGAAGACTTCTACATGCCTTCGCTGGAGCGCATAAGGAAGGCGTATGAGAAGGTGATGCGGTATTAGCATAAGGCTATCACTAAAAATTGCTCTTTTTCCTGATCTCTGCGTCAGGTCAGAAATAAAAGTGCTCACATATTAAAATATATGCTGCGCTTTTTATTTCCGACCTTCCTTGACCTCAGAAAAAATATCTAATTTTTAGTGGTAGCTATAAACACCTCCCCTTTACAAGGAGAGCTGGAACCATCCGGACAGACCTTTCAGCGGACCTTTTTTGAATCTACGCCTGTATCCAAGGAGAGCGTCATGTTATACGAGTTCAAACTGCCGGACCTCGGCGAGGGGATAACCGAAGGCGAGGTCGTGAGCTGGAAGGTCAAAGAGGGGATGTCTGTCGAGGAGCACCAGGTCGTCATGGAGGTCGAGACCGACAAGGCGATCGTCGAGGTGCCTTCGCCGAAGAAGGGAAAGGTCGTGCGTATCGGCAAGGCCGAGGGCGAGGTCGTCAAGGTCGGCGAGACGCTCCTTGTGATAGAGGTCGAGGGCGTGGCAATGCCTGCGCCAGTTGAAAAGAAGGCGGCTGAAGGGGAGATGGCGCGGCCGCTTTCCTATTCGGTCGTTGGGACGATGCCGGAAGAGGAAAAGGCGCTCGCGTCGCCCAAGGCGAGGGCGCTCGCCAGAGAACTCAAGATCGATCTATTCAGGGTAAGCGGCACCGGCCCCGGAGGCATAGTCACAGAGGACGACGTGAAGGGCGCGTTAAAGGCCCAGCCCCCGCCTGTGGCTGAGGAGACAGCGGCAGAGGCGCGGAAAGTTGCGCCTAATGCCGATAAGTACGGCGCTGTCGAGCGTATACCCATAAAAGGCGTGCGGCGCTCGATAGCCAGGAACCTCCTTGCGTCGCAGAGGACTGCGGCCTTTGTGACTGGCATGGACGAGGCGGACGTGACCGAGCTATGGGACCTGCGCGTGCGCGAGCGGAGGGTCGCGAAGGAAAGAGGCATACACCTCACGTTCCTCCCCTTTTTCATGAAGGCCGTCCAGCACGCCCTTTCAGCGCACCCGGCGTTCAACGCCTCGGTCGACGAGGAGAGGAACGAGATAATCTTAAAAAAATATTACAACATAGGTGTGGCCGTGATGACGCCCGACGGGCTGATGGTCTCTGTCGTGAAAAACGTAGAGAAGAAGACGATACTCGATCTCGCCTCGGAACTGCAGGAGCTCAGCAAGAAGGCGAGGGAGAGGAAGATAACGCTCGATGAATTGAAGGGCTCGTCGTTCACGATAAGCAACTACGGCTCTTTCGGGGCCATATACGCGACCCCCATAATAAATTATCCGGACCTAGCCATACTCGGCACGGGCAAGATAAGCGATAAGCCCTGGGTAAAGGGCGGCTCCATCGTAATAAGGAAGATACTCCCGCTTTCGCTCACCTTCGACCACAGGGTAGTCGACGGCGCGGACGCGGCGATGTTCATGTCAAAGATAGTAAAGTACCTCGAAGACCCGGCGCGCATATTCATAGAGAGCGCGTAGGGGGGGGCGGTTTTTAGCGTAAAAGTGTTGTCTCGAAAGGCGCGGTTTTCGAACCGCGCCTTTTTTGTTTCGAATCGATAATCTCCCCTCCCCCCTCTTTATAAAAGAGGGGTATTTGAAATATTTGCAGGGTGGGCGGAGGACACCCTGCAAGATGGGTTCCAATAAAAGCCTCGGGAATGACATGCAAAAAAAACCGCGCCTTTTAGCGCGGGGGGTCGTAATTACCTGCTTTGCTCCCTTTTTAGCTCGCCTCTTTCTCTATCTCCGCGAGGTCTATCTTCTCAAGTCTTTTGGCGGAGATATCCCATGCGATGTTCTTCATGAAGGCGTCGATGTAGGGCGCGCGTTTTACGCCGTAGTCTATGGCGTAGGCGTGCTCGTATACGTCCATGATTAGTATGGGGACGGCGTTAACAGGCACGTTGAAGTTGTGGGTGTCGAGGTCGTAGTTGTGGAGCTTGCCGTCGTACTTGCTTAAGGCGAGCATGACCCAGCCGCGGGACGCCATGCCTGAGGCCTTGAACGAGTCGGACCATTTTTCGAATGAGCCGAATTCTCCGGCGATAAGGTCAACGAGCTTGCCCGCGGGTTTTCCGCCCTTTCCTCCGAGGTTCTCGAAGTAGAGCTCGTGGAGTATGACGCCGTTAAGCGCGAAGGTCTCGTCGGCCTTCAATCCCCTGTATTCGCTGAATATCTGGTTCGCCTTCGTGAGGTCTACGGTCTTAAGCCTCTCCTCTATCTCGTTCAGCTTGGTCACATACCCCTGGTAGAGGATGTCCCTGTGCTGGGCTATCTGGTTTTCTGAAATCCCGTCGAGCTTGAGCTCGAATTTTTTTGGTTGGTGTGCCATTCTCGCGTCTCCTTTTCGTAAAAAGCCGTTATTTTGCGTGCGTCCGATCGCAGGGCCGTCCATCTAATTAGACCAGCATTTCAGGGAATGTCAAGGCAGGGCCGGTCTTGTGGGGCGGGGGCGGGGGGGGATTATATGAACCTGTTCAGGAGTATGCTGAAGAGGCTTATGACTATCGCGCCGAGGAGGGCCGGAAAGAACCCGGCGACCTCAAAGCCGGATATTGCGTATCCGACGAACCAGAGGAGGAGTCCGTTTATTATGAAGGTGAAGAGCCCGAGCGTCAGGAGAGTTATGGGGAGGGTGAGTATTATGAGGACAGGCTTTATAATGGCATTGAGCACGCCAAGGAGGAGCGCGGCCTTGAACGCCGCCACGTACCCTTCGACGTTGACGCCGGGGATAAGGTAGGAGGCGAGAAAGACGCCTGCCGTAAGGACTAAGAGCCTCAATATTATGCTTATCATTGTCAGGTTTATCTGGGAAATCAGGATACGGCGAAGTGCGCCGCGCGCTTAAGGCAAGGCTAATTCATACAGGCTGCCTCTAAAAATTAGGAATTTTTTCTGAGGTCAAGGAAGGACGGAAATAAAAAGCGCAGCATATATGGGAATATGTGAGCATTTTTATTTACGCCCTGACGCAGAGATCAGGAAAAATAACAATTTTTAGAGATAGCCTACACTTATTCCCGGCGCATTTCAAGCGCATTCGGAAGCCCCCAGGGCCGGGTCACCTGGCGAATGCCGTCTTCTTATCAATCTTTTTCGAAAGGACGCGGAGCATCTCCGCGTGTATCAGCCCGTTCGAGGCGAGGCATTCGTTCCCATGTATGGAAAACTCCGCTCCCTTGAAGTCGGATATCGCGCCGCCGGCCTCTTTCACGATGAGCGAGGCCGCGGCCACGTCCCAGGGCTTCAGCTTCATCTCCCAGAAGCCGTCGAACCTGCCGGAGGCCAGGTAGCAGAGGTCGAGCGCGGCGGACCCCGCCCTCCTTATGGCCTGGGCGCGGAGCGTAAAGTCGGCGAAGTGGTCGAGGTTGTTCTCTTTCGAGGTCCGCAGGTCATAGGGAAAACCCGTGGCCAGAAGCGACCGGCTAAGGTCTTCGACGTCGGAAACGTGTATGAGCCTGTCGTTTAAGTACGCGCCCTTGCCCGCCTCCGCCGTGAAGAGCTCGTCTAACATCGGGTCGTAGACAGCCCCGAACCTGATTACACCCGCCTCCTCGAAGGCGATAGATACGCAGAAGAAGGGGAAGCCGTGGGCGTAGTTGGTCGTCCCGTCGAGCGGGTCTATTATCCAGCGGAACGGCCCCGGCTTTTTAAGCTCCTCGCGCTCTTCGGTCAGTATCCCGTGGCCGGGGAATGCCTTGAGGATAGTCTCGATTATGAGGTCCTCGGACTTCCTGTCGAGCTCGGTCACTATGTTCACCGCGCCCTTGTACTCGATCTTTCCGGCTCTGCCGAGGTTGTCTTTAAGGAGCGCACCCGCGCGCCCGGCGGCCTTGACGGCTGTCTCTATTATCTCTTTTTCCATGTTTGTTAGTTTTTTTAAAGGGGCGGCTTTAAACACCGGGCCGCGCGCAAGGGTTTTTGAGAGGTATTGACGATGTCTTTAAAGTTGAAATAGCGAGGCCCGGGCAAACCCGGGCCTCGGACTTAAAACCCTGAACCCCTTTAGCAGGAGGGGCATTTAGAGCAGTCAGGCTTTTTATCCTCTTTCTTTTCCTTCTTCGCGTAGTCGGTCGCGTACCAGCCCGTCCCTTTGAGGACGAACGATGACTGGGAGATGACCTTTTCGACGGCCTTGCCGCAGTCTATGCACTTTTTGACCGGCTCGTCCGAAAACTTCTGTATTACCTCGAATTCCTTACCGCAACTCTTGCACCTGTACTCGTAGATCGGCATCTTTAACCCTCCGGTTTTCAACAACTACTACTATATTGTAGGGCCGGGGCCCGCGGTTGTCAAACCAAAACTCCGTGAGTCATGCGTTTTTGCGCAAAACCCCCTTATTTTATTGATATTTTCGCCGTATGTGGCATGGACATCAAAGGCCTCCACCTGTGAAAAAAGGCCGGCGGGCGTGGGCAAGAGAGGTGAGTATGAAGCAGACCCCCCTCTTTTCTAAAGAGGGGAAGGGGGAGATTATCCGAAAAAAGCAAGATTCATAATCCCCCTCCGTCCCCCTTTAAGAAGGGTCTTAGGAAGCAAACAAGGTTATAAAGGGGTCTTGCGGAACATTTTTAACAGTTCCAAATATATGTTATCGCATCTGAGATTGAAACGAAACTCAGTTTCCTTCAGGTGCAGGTAGAAAGTATGTTTGTGGAG
>JACREU010000109.1 GCA_016212705.1 Deltaproteobacteria bacterium | reverse complement strand
CCCAACATTACCGTGTCTATCACGGCAGAAACGAATTCGCCTGTGGTGAACGCCATATCAATGGCATCGAGAGTTTCTGGAGTTATGCCAAACGCCGCCTCGCAAAGTTTAACGGGCTCCACAAACATACTTTCTACCTGAACCTGAAGGAAACTGAGTTTCGATTCAATCTCAGATGCGATAACATATATTTGGAACTGTTAAAAATGTTCCGCAAGACCCCTTTATAACCTTGTTTGCTTCCTAAGACCCTTTCTAAAGGGGGATTGAGGGGGATTATCAATCTTTCTTTACCACTCTTTAAAAAAGAGGGGATTACTACCTTCCGATTTTACGAGCCCCCTTTCAGGTACTCCGTTTCTTAAGTATTGACACAAGCCGCTCGCGCGCCTCTTCCACCGCCTTTTTAACGCCCCTGCCATTCGCGAGGCTCGCGGCTATCCCCGCTGACAGGATGCACCCGGTGCCGTGGAACCTCTCCCTCGGGCCTCCAAGTCTCCTGCCTTTGAAGTAATCGAAGTTATTTCCGTCAAAGAGGACGTCTATCGGAGTCCCTTCGAGGTGCCCGCCCTTTATGAGAACCGACTGCGCCCCCATCGAGTGGATAGCGCGAGCGGCCTCCTCCATCGAACGTAAATCATGGACAACGAGGCCGGTTATTATTGACGCCTCTCGGAGGTTCGGCGTGACGATGCATGCGTATTTAAGAAGTTTTTTTATGGCATCTGCGCCGCCCTCGTCTATCAAAGGCCTCCCGCCCGTAGAGGCGAGGACCGTATCGAGGACGATCTTCGGAAACCCCGTCTTTTTAAAGAGCCCGGCGAGCGCAACGGCGTTCTCGCCTGTCCCGAGCATCCCTACCTTTACCGCGTCCACCCGGAACCTTTTGAGGAGCACGGTCACTTCCTTCAGCAGGAATCCGGGCGGGACCGGCAGGACCGCGTGTACGGCGCGCCCGTCCTGCGCGGTAAGCGCGGTTATGGCGGAGAGGCCGGCGACCCCGAAGGACTCGAAGACCTTGAGGTCCGCCTGAATGCCCGCCCCGCCCGAGGGGTCGGCACCCGCTATTGTCAGGGCTGTCCTCATATTATCCTAAAAAGTATGTGAAGGCCGATTGAGCAACTCCGATAAGAAAACCCATGACGCCGCCGAGTATCTCAAGGTGTTTCAACTCCCGCGCTATGAACTCGGTAAGGAGCCCCTCGAACCTTTTGAGGTCGAGCTTGTCTATCTTGGAGACGAGCATCTCCTTTATGTCGACGCGGTCCTTGAGCTTCGAGGCAAAGGCGCCTTTGTTCCTGTCGACCTGCCGGAGTATCTCTTTTGTGATGATGAATTTTATCTGGGATTTGATGTTGTCGGAGAGGAGGCTTACGACAGGGAGCCTGTGGACGCGGCCCGAGAACTTGTGCTCTACGGCCTCCTCGACGACCTTCTCGATCTCTTTTTCCCAGTCGAGGCCGCCAAGGGCGTTGGCGAGGTCTTCGGAAGAGAGGAGGTCTTTTTCAATGGCCCTGGCGATGGAGCGGGCTATTTCTTTCCGGCGCTTCGGTATCACGCCCTGGATCTTCAAGCCCAGGACATGGACCGGCCTGTGGGGCCTGAAGAGGAGTTTTATCGCGACGTAGTTTGTTATCCACCCGATAATGGCGCCGCTTATCGGCGGGATAAAGAGCATGTAGTTCATTCGGAGAGCTCCGGGGGGGTGCGAACGGATGAGCGCTGGGATGGAGGGGTTTTGCCGGGGCTCTTTCCTCAGCCCCTGGAGAAGAACCCTTTTTTCGACGCCTCCTCCTCGAAGTACTTCTTGTAGAGGATATCCCACTCGCGGGACCCTTCGGGGACGTCCCTTGAAAGCGACCGTATCTTATCTCTGGCTATGGTGTCGGCCTCGTCCTCAACCTTCAAGTAGTCGGCTATCGCCCTCTTTATCTCGATGAGGGCCTTTTCCTCGTTCTTGAAGTCAACGAGGTCGTCCTTCCAGACGCCGTCGAATACGAGGTGGGCGATGTGCGAGATCCTGTCGTCGGAGAGCCTCAAAGGGTGAGCCCCCTTTCTCTGGCGAGCTTGCCCTTTACCATGTTGAACATCTTCCTGTAGTCGATCTTCTGCCCCTCCACGGAATGGGACTTAAGTATCTCCTCGACCTCTTTGTCCAGGATGTCCTCTGCCCGGAGGTCCGCGAGTATTACCTCGTTGACGCGCTCGAGCACCCTCGGCTCCGCGGCCTTGAAGACGACGAGGTCCTTCCCCTTGAGTTTGTCGATTATAAGGGCAGAGACCTTTTCCACCTGTTCCTTTGTGAGCTTCATCCTGCGAAAATAGCACAGTCTCTGTGCTTTTGCAAGGGATGTTGACAGGGCCTCTTTTTTGGTCTATAAACAATATGCCTGCTGATATTATCCGAATACATGCGAAAATCCAATGGGGGTGTTAATATGAGGCTTTTCAAAAGGTTGTATTTCAGGCAAATCGCGCTTGTCGTCGCTTTCAGCATGTTTGTGATAGGCGCTATCCCGGCCAAATCGATGGCTTACGTGGCAGGCCCGGAGGCCGTCGCGGCGTCCGGCCGCGCCGTTGACATGGCGAAGGTCCAGAGGGTCCTTGAGTCGAGGCTCGTCGCCGACAAGCTTGAGGCAACGGGGCTCCCCTCAGCCGAGATAATGCCAAGGATTGAGAGGCTCACAGACGACGAACTGCACCAGTTCGCCTCCCAGCTTGACGGCCTGTACCCCGGCGGCGACGGACTCGGCGTAGTCATCGCGCTCCTCGTCATCGTGATACTCGTGATGGTGATAATGAAGCTGTCCAACCGTAAGATCATCATAAGATAGCGCTACCTCTAAAAATCCCTGATTTTTAGAGGTAGTCGTATTGTTCTGAAAATAGCGCGTCCGCCGAAGGCGGACGCGCGGCAACAGGAAGCACTCGCATGAAAAAACCAGGCTCAAGAGCGGCCCTGCTGGCCCTCGCCCTCCTTCTTTTCATCCTCCCGGGCTGCGGCGGGATACTGATAGAGACAAGGTATATAATCGATGAGATAGAGGCGAACCCAGGCAAAGGCTCGTTTATCAGGGACGTCCCTTTCTATCCGCAGGACGAGTACATGTGCGGGCCGGCCTCTCTCGCGTCCCTTGT
>JACREU010000106.1 GCA_016212705.1 Deltaproteobacteria bacterium | reverse complement strand
CGTCCACGGCAGTTACACGGTCATTACGCCATATCAGAGGTGCGATTTTTTCAATAGAAGCATAGAGTGCAAGTACTGCGCCGGGAACTTCGACGTCACGGGCAGGGAGGGCATCGCCTATTCGGTCGAGGAGGTCCTCGAGGCGGTAGAGGCTGTCCTGAAGGAGAAGCCCTCGGGGATAATATATTTTTCGATCGGCTTCAGCGACAACGACGACGGCGGCCTCGAATTTTTGAAGCCCTATATCCTCGCGGTAAAGAAGAGCTTCAACTGCCTTGTCGCGGTAGAGGCCCTTCCGCCGAAAAAGAACCACTGGATAGACGAGACATACGCGCTCGGCGCGGACTCCATACTCTACAACCTCGAGATATTCGACAGGGAGCTCTTCGAGATAATATGCCCGGGAAGGGCGACGCTCATCGGGCAGAAGAGATATTTAGAGGCGCTCGAGCACGCGGCGAAGGTCTTCCCGAACGGTACGGTCGCCTCCCACCTGATCGTCGGGCTGGAACCCCCGGGGTCGACCTGCATGGGCGTTGATTATCTGACAGGCATAGGGGTCGTGCCGATTCTGCCCATATACAGGCCTTCGGCGAACAGGGCCCTCCGTATAGAGCCGCTCGATACCGAAATTATACTCCCGGTGTACAAGCACCTGTACAAGTCGATAAAAAGGAACAGGATAAACGTCAACTGGGTCAGGGACATAAGCATGGTAACGACCCCGGTGGAGCTCAAAGCCATCGTGAGCGGAGAGAGCCAGAAATCCATAGTTGACGGGTTCTACAACTCCAGGCTCGGGAAGAAGACCGCCTGGGGGCTTGCAACGCTCCGGAGGAAGTTAAGGGTCATAGACAGGGATGACGATTCTGAGTAGGTCTTTTTTAAAAAAAACCGCTGCAGGGGCTTACGGTGTCGATTGAGATAGACACACGGCCCATCTGGGTGATACTCCTCCTGAAGGCCTTGAGGCCGGCCTTTTATGTCGCGGTCGCCCTCGTTTTTTGGGGCCTCGTCTCGATGCCGACGCCCGAGGGGCTCTCACCCGAGGGCCAGAAGGCGATAGCGATATTCGCCGTCTGCCTCATACTATGGGTCTCTAACGTCGTGCCGCTCGCGATAACGAGCCTCTTCGCCATCGTGCTCGTCCCCGTCATGGGGGTCCTGCCAACGCGGGATACATACGCCCTTTTCGGCAACGAGGCGGTCTTTTTCATACTCGGCGCGTTCATACTCGCCGGCGCGATAATGCACGTGGGGTTATCGACGAGG
>JACREU010000105.1 GCA_016212705.1 Deltaproteobacteria bacterium | reverse complement strand
GCCGACGGCCGAAGTACGATTCATCAACTTCCACGACGCCGGAGATCGGGAGTTTTTCTTGCTCGCAATGTCCTGCAATGCGATAGCGAAAACGCAGATACAAAGAGTTAGTGGTTCTTACCGAAAGTCCAGTCAGCTCTTCACAAATCGTTGCAGTAAGATCAATTGCAAAACAACTTACAACAGCCCTGAATTTAGCCTCTGCGATTTTTGAACGGCTGTAATACCTATTTTTCTTCAGCATTTCGGAAGCTTACCACATTTCTCAATGTCGTTTGCTTCCTAAGACCCTTGTTTTTAGGATATAATAAGAGTGTTTTGCCCCCGTTGAAGGGCAAATTTGTATTGAATGTAAGTGTTGAAGCGGTTAGAATATCAGAATATTTTTTGGCGCCTTAGCGCGTACATATCGAATCAAGGCTACTCTAAAAAGTAACGTTTTTTAGAGATAGCCTTCAAAAACCGGAGGTGGATGATGCCATTGAGCGAGGACGCAAAGAAGAAGATAGTAGACGCGCTGAACACGGACAGGTCTTTTGAGCTTGCCGCGATACTCCAGTACATGGGGCACCACTACGAGGCAGAGGGGATCGAGTCCCCGGCGGTCATAGAAATATTCAAGAAGACCGCGATGGACGAGATGAAGCACGCGGAGGCGCTCGCCGAGCGTATCGTCTACCTCGGCGGCACGCCCGTGCAGAAGGCCGCCAATGTCAAGAGGGGCGGAGAACTCCGCGCCATGATAGGAAACGACCTCGAGGCCGAAAACGAGGCCATAGAGCGCTACCGCGGCCACATAAAGCTCGCCGCAGACCTCGGCGACTCGACGACAAGGCTCATGCTTGAGGAGATACTCCAGCAGGAAGAGGGGCATGCCGACGTTTGGGAGACGACGCTGGGAATAAGAAAATAGTCTTATGATTTCGTTTCAAAAATAGGGCTATCTCTCAAAATTGGGAATTTTTTCCGAGGTCAAGGAAGGGCGGAAATAAAAAGCGGAGCATATATGTTAATATGTGAGCACTTCTATTTCCGTCCTGACGCAGAGATCAGGAAAAATAACAATTTTTAGAGGTAGCCATAAGTCGAAAGGCGTTGGAATAGCGATATGAAGAAGAAATGGCGTTGCATCGAGTGTGGCTACATATACGAGGGCGAGCATGCGCCTGACACCTGTCCGCTCTGCCTCGCGCCGAGCGAGGCGTTCGTAGAGGTAGTGAATGCCTGATGGAAGCGTCCTCCCGGCGGATGGTCGACCCGCCGGGAGGGCTTCTTCCAACGGCCCCTTGAAAGAGATACGGAGGAGGGTCCGCGAAAAGGGCGCCATCACCTTCGCTGAGTTCATGCGGCTCGCGCTCTACATGGAGGGCGAGGGGTATTACACGGGCGGACGGGAGCGATGGGGCGCGTCCGGGGACTACGTTACCAACGTGGACATAAGCCCGGTCTTCGCGAAGCTCATCGCAAAAGAGTTGAACGAGATGTGGACCGCGCTCGGCTCGCCAGTCCGTTTTACGCTCATCGAGGCGGGCGCCGGCAGGGGGCTCCTCTCGAAAGGCATAAGGAAGGCCGCTGACGAGCTCTACCGGGGGTTCGCTGACGCCCTCGACATAAAGCTCGTGGAGCTTAACCCTGACACTTCTGAACCCCTGCCGCCGGGCTCCTCCTGGCACCGCTCCCTTGATGAAATAGCTTCTCCCGTCAGCGGCTGTATCCTATCAAACGAGCTCATAGACTCCTTTCCGGTGCACAGGGTCATGGGGACGGGAGACGGTTTCACCGAGCTCTACGTCGCGCTCGACGGGGATTCGTTCAGGGAGGTCCCAGGCGAGCCGTCAACCGAAATGCTATCCTGGTACATGGACAGGTTCGGCATACGCCTCGAAGCAGGCCAGAAGGCGGAGGTGAACCTCGCGGCGATAGACTGGATAAGGAAGGCGGCGCGCCTGCTCGACAAGGGTTTTGTTTTCACCATCGATTACGGGCTTCCGGGCAAAGAGCTGTATCAGTCCGGCAGGTGCGGGTCGCTAATATGCCACTACAGGCATACGGTCAACGACAACCCGTTCGTGAATATCGGGGCCCAGGACATAACCACGCACGCGGACTTTACGGCGCTTAAAGAGACAGGCGAGGAAGAGGGGTTGAGACTCACCGGCTTTACAACGCAGAAGAATTTTCTCCTGGGGCTTGGAATAGCCGGGGAGCTCAAAGAGTCCTCGGGCGAGGGGCCTTTGGCCTTTGAAGACATCGCGCTCAACAGGTCTATCGGCCTCCTCATAAACCCGGGCGGCGCCGGGGAGACCTTCAAGGTACTCATACAGCACAAGGGGGTAGAGAGGCCGGCCTTGAGCGGCTTTTCCTTCAGGGACATGGGCAAATATCTTTAGTCAGGGCCGCGCTTTTGAGATTGAGAAAAATCCGTTTTTGTCCTATATTACCTCCAATCCGATTATTGTAAAATCCCGGCGTCTGTGATATTTTCACTGCGTGCGGTAAAATGAAAGTTCCAAGGGGGTATATCCATGGAAGAGAAGGAAAAGAAGGAAGAAAAAAAGCACGTTGTCTGCTCGATATGCGGAAAGCCTTCAGAGCTCACGATATGCCACGCCTGCGAGGACAAGATAAGGGGCGAGGCTGTCGAGAAGAAGCACGAGATAGACAAGGCGGGCAGGACCGACTCAGGCAGGAGATAGCGCAAATACAATCCCTTCGGAGGATATGATGCCGGACCACAATATCGTCGATCAGCTCTCAATCGCCTACAAGACCGAGATATCCGGGTACTTCTTCTACAATACCGCCGCGATAATGGTCGGCGACGACAAGGGCAAGAACATCTTCAGCCACCTCGCCAAGGAGGAGCTCGATCACATCAGGGTCATCTCCAGGATAGCCGACTCCGTAAAGAACGGCATGGGCTGGATAGGCTACGAGGAGGCGTTGAGGGAAGGGGTCGCCTCGCAGAAGGGCCTGCCGATATTCCAGGGCGAGAATGACCTCATAAAGAGGCTCGAGAAGAACCAGACCGACGTAAACGCCGTGGCGATAGCTATCGAGAACGAGGAAAGCGCGGTGGATTTCTACTCCAGGCTCCTGAAAGAGGCGAAGACGCCTGTTGAGAAGGTAGTCCTCACGAACTTCCTTGAGATGGAGAAGGGGCACCTGAAGATACTCCGCTGGGAGGCCGAGTCGCTCGGGAAGACAGGCTTCTGGTGCGGGGACATGGAGTATAGCGTCGAGAAGGAGAGGGAATAGGGGAGCATGTATGACGCGATAATCGCCGGGCTCGGCCCAGCTGGCTCTACCGCCGCGTACACCCTCGCGACAAAAGGCTGGAAGGTCCTCGGCATAGACAAGGCAAGGTTCCCGAGGTACAAGTCCTGCGGCGGGTGCATATCGACTAAGATAGAGCGCATCCTCGACTTCGACATCAAGGAGACCCTGGAGGAGACCGCCTTCGGCGCGACTTTTACCTACAAGACGGGCCGCACCATGGACATCCTCTCCGACCGCCCAGTAGGGTACAACGTCATGAGGGACGTCTTCGATAACCACCTGCTCAATAAGGCGAAGGAGGCCGGGGCCGAGGTCATCGAGGGGTTGAGGATAAGGGGCGTCGCCGAAGCGGGCGGCGTTGTAACGGTCTTCTGCGATGGGGGCCTGGAGTTCAGGGCGAAGTTTCTCATAGGCTCAGACGGCGCCTCCGGCGTCGTCGGCAGGGAACACTTCGGCCTTGACCCTAAGGAAGCGGCCATATCGATCACCGCCGAGGTCCCTTACGGCCCGGCCGGCAAGACGGTCCAGAACAGGCTTTTCATAGACTTCGGCTCCATCCCCTTCGGCTACGGCTGGATATTTCCCAAAAAAGACTGTCTCTCCGTCGGCATAGCAGGGGACGCCGCCAAGGTGGGCGGAAGGGTCAAGGACTACTTTAATGAGTTCGTCTCGACCCATGAAACTCTTAAAGGCCTCAAGATCGACCACAGGGACGGCTGGACCGTCCCCGTTTTCTACACCGGCGCGGCCACACCCGTAAGGGGGAGGGTGATACTCGCCGGGGACACCGGACACCTCGTCGACCCGTTCCTCGGGGAAGGCATCTACTACGCGATAAGGACCGCGAAGGCCGCCTCAGTCGCAATCGACACCGCCCTTAAGGCCGGGGACGCCGACCTCTCCGCCTACAAAGAATGGCTCGAAAAAGAGGTCTACACCGAGTTCCGCGCCGCGGAAAAACTCTCGGACCTCGTCTATAACCACCCGAGGCTCTGGTACAGCATAATCGAGAAAGACCACGAGATAATGCAACGCTACTACAACGTCATTAGGGGCGAAGAGGCGGTGGATTCCTTCTACAACTGGGCCTATAACAAGGTAAAATCAAAGCCCTGGAGGGTATTGAGGCGCTGGTTGGAGTCCAGGTTCATGGACGCCTGACCCGCGGGGCGCCGAGAAATAATGTTTTTTGGATCAGGCAGTATTGGACCGTATTTTGTTTGAAGCAGTCTTTTTTCCTTGTTCCCAAAACTCGCAGGAGGCAGGGATGAGACAGTTGAGGGCAGTTGCTTTCAGCGCCTTTCTTTCAATTCTTTTCATAACCGGGACATCATTCGCGGAACTATCCGAGAGGCCTTGGCTCGGGGTCGTCATAGAGGGCCCCGAGAGGGGCGGGGCCGTGCTCGTCTCAGAGGTAGTCCCGGGAGGGCCGGCGGACTTGGCGGGACTGGACCCCGACGACCTTATCATAGGGCTGAACGGAGAGCCGATATCAGGGACCGAGGACCTCATTATGGGGGTAATGGGGTTTAAGGCGGGAGATAAAGTCGCCCTCGACGTCGACTCCAACGGGAGCATTCAGAAAATTGATGTAACGCTTGAGCCTATGCCGGTCGCCATGCCGGAGCGCGGGCGCGTCCATGAACACGCCCGCCATGGCCGTGATAAGGACGCCGCTCCATGCGTTGTTAAGGAGCACGGTTGCAAGGACGGCAAGTTCAATGATGGGTGCGAAGCGCATGAAATGGGAGTGATGGAAGGCGCGAATTATGGTAAAATGTATATTAAGCTCAAGAATGTCGGCCTGGACGCGGTCCAGACGGCAAAGGCGAGGGAGATAAACGCGGACTTAAGGAAAAAAGCGGCGCGCTCAGGCGCCGATATCGAGGTCGCCCGGATAGAGTTACGCGAGACGCTCGACTCGGCCATTATAGACCTTGACAGGGTCAAGGTAAAACTTGTTGAAATTGCTACGAAAAGAGCGGGCCTCTCGTTCCTTTACATAAGGGCCATTGAGGATATCAAAAAGACGCTTACGCCGGACCAGCTTTCTCTGTTTAACGGGGGCGAGAGCTGTCCGTTAGACGCCCACGATGAGGGCGATTAGCTCTCAGAAAGGAGGGATGATTATGACAAGGTTCATGGTCCCGAGGATTGCGCACTGCAGTGATGGATGTCCAAGACGGTCCCGGGCATGACCTTAAACTGCCCTTAAACTGCCCTCTGATTTCTTATTTGCATTTCTTTTCTTCTTCAAATGGTTTATAATATACCCGTACTACGGTTCCCCTGATTTCCCCAAAAGCGTGAGGTTTCATGTCGATTGAATGGAGCAAAAGCCTTGCTACGGGGCTTGAGTGGCAGGACAACCAGCATAAGGAGCTCTTCAAGAGGATAAGCGCCCTTATCGACGCCATGAACGTGGGGCTCGGCAGGGAAGAGGTCGGACGCATCTTCAGGTTCCTTGACGAGTACTTTGTCGTCCACTTCAGCGCCGAGGACGAGGCGATGATGAAGTATAACTTCCCCGGAGGCGCCTTCCACATGGCCGAGCACCGGAGGTTCCAGCAGGACGTCGAGCAGATAAGGGACGAGTGCAGGGGCAACAACATCACGACCAGCACGGTAATCAAGGTGCAAAGGCTCGTCGTGGACTGGCTCATAAACCACATCGGGGGCATAGACAAGGCCCTCGGCGAATATATCCTCAGGATCGAGAATAAAGGCGCAGAACCGGTCCGGCCCGAAGACCCCGCGCAGGTCCGCACGGATTCAACGAAAACTCTCTCCTGACCCCTTCAAATCATTGAAAATAGAGCGACGGACACATCAAAGGCCCCCGCGACCTATAAGTTCTTTCCAGTCCCGCAAAACCGTGTCCCCGGAGATTTCATTCATATGGCGATAGAATGGTCCAACAGCCTTTCAACAGGGCTACTGTGGCAGGATACCCAGCATAAGGAGCTTTTCAGACGCATAAACAACCTCCTTGAGGCTATGAACGTAGGCAGGGGCAAGGAAGAGGTAATGAAGCTCTTTCAGTTCCTCGACGACTACTTCGTCGTACACTTCGAGGCCGAGGAACAGGCCATGGGCAAGTTCAACTACCCCCAGATGGTCTCGCACCTCGCCGAGCACACCCGCTTCATCGAGGATATCTCGAAACTCAGCGCCGAATGCGGGAAGAACATGACGACCGGCCTCGTCATAAAGGTACAGAGACAGGTCGTCGACTGGCTCATAAACCACATCGGCGGCATAGACAAAGAGCTCGGCAAATTCCTCGCCAGTGCCGAGAGCGAACGCAAAGGCAAGGGCTGAGTCCTGGCCGGACGGGCAAATCCGTATCGGACGGCTGTGCTTCAAGTAGCCCTGAGCGACCCGATTTGAATTTGGCCGTACGGGCAAAGTTAATATAACTTTCAAATGTGGGGTCAGGTTAATAACCTGCCCCCTTTTGTTTGTAAAGCTCGTGAGGGCTTATTCGAGTCTTCTGCCTAAAGCCCTTTTGCGCGCTCTCTCGAAAATGCCTTTAGCGCCCTGCCGGGCTTTTTTTTGGCATGGGGCTTCGCTACCTCCGTCCTCCCCCTCCCCCGCTCGGCGCGGGGCCAATTTCAAATCGGGTCACTTAAGTCTACCTGAAGCACAGTTG